>CAJMBB010000071.1 GCA_905211615.1 uncultured Collinsella sp.
CGCGCATAAAGAAAGCCTCCCATTTCTCATGTCCAAGAAATGGGAGGCAGTTCACATGAAAGTGATCGGACGGGCTTCTCTATTTAACCCGGGCCGCCACCCATAGCGGCTTTCCAAGCGTATTCTCAGTGCAAAGCAATCGTCAGTTTAATCCTATGCGCTGATACCGCATTTCATTTGTTCGGCTCGAATTCTACGGCCTGGCAACCCTCGCACTCTCCGGCAAATGGATTGAACGCGAAGGCAGAGATGATGTGTGCGTGGACATCGAGGCTGCTGTAGGCAACATACTGGGACATGGACCCCCGCTGCGCGTGGTATGCGGCCCGGCATATTCATTGCCGTCCAACCCCGTGTAGTTGCAGCAAAGGGTGGAACCTCAATGCTCAGCTCATGTTGTCCGTGGGACACGAGAATCGTAAGTACACTTTGGTGCGATTCTCACGCTGATACTGAGCCACCTGGAATAAGATACGTCGCGACAACACTTCGCTTCACCTCTGTCTCGACAAGATGACGTAGACTAAAGTTTCCTTTAGTAAGAGAACGAGAACTATATCTGAAAGCGTTGCGATGGCGTGAAGGCACCGAGTCCGAACCGCCTGAATGCTACGTGCATCTGCATCGCCTTTTTGTTATCTCTGCCAGTTGGGTAGCACTACACTTGTCATCATTTACCCTGGTACATGCTGCCTAAATCCACTACCCCTTCTACCGCGCCGACCATCTCGTCATCGTGAGAGACAACGATGATCAGCTGGCTTTGCTTGTTGCGCTTAACATAGGCCGCAAGCTCGGCGCGGCTTACAGCGTCTAACCCAGTCGTGGGCTCGTCGAGTACCAAAACTGACGACTTGCGTGAAATCGCCGACCATAAGTACACTCGGCGCAGCTCACCGCCCGAAAGCGCGGAGCAACGTTTCCCGAGCAACTCCTTCACGCTGTTTTCCAGCGAAAGTAGGCCATCTACACCCCGGTGATAGGAAGAAAAGGGCGTGTCGAAATACTCTAACAGCTCTTTCACCGTTTCGTCCGGCGCGAAGCACGACTGTGGGCAGCACGATATCTCTCTCGCACGTATGTAATCCAAGTCGCATTCTTCGATTGGCACACCGTTGTATTTTACTTTGCCTTTCGATGAGTATAGCCCGAGCATCAAGTAAAGAAGTGACGTCTTGCCTCTTCCGTTTTCCCCAACTATGCAATATGTACCAGGACCGGAAAACTTGAAAGAAAACCCGCCGAGGACCTCTCGGACAGATCCGTCTGGAAGGGCAACCGAGAATTCCAAATCAGATACCGAAATGTCATTTATTTCATCGAGTTTAGCTAAATCGGTCCGATTCCACCCCGATCTCTCCTTTTCTCTCGTCGCGATAGCCGTCCTATCCCATGATGCTTTGGCATCTTGATAGGATTTGAACAATGACATCATACTTTTCAAAGTCTTAAAGAGAACCGCGAAGTATGTACCGATGATAGTGTACTCGCCTATTGACATAGTTCCGTTAATGATTCGTACTCCGGAAACAACAAGTATCACCGCTTGAAACAACGCTGCGAAAAGACCATCGAGCGATGTCAGAGAATATGATAGCTTTCCGGAGCGCAAAACTTTGGGAAAATAGCTCTTAAACCCAGCGTCGAGCGCTTGTTCGCTCTTGCCGTACGAAGATGTCAGTTGAATGTTGAGAATCTGATTAAGCTGCGATGCAATTGCGGCGTAAAAGGCGCTGTCCGCCTCTTTCTTCTCATACGTGACCCTATACAAAAGTTTCCTCAACCCAGTAATTACACAGAAATACACGATGAGGAGAATGATGGAAAACACCGCGAGAGTTGAATCAATTGACCATATGATAAGCAATACGATGGGAATGGCTACAATGGACAGCGGCGCACTGATAAAATTCGCCAAAACGAAGGATGAGACCACGCTGGAGTCGGAAATAATCCGTTGCGTTGTATAGGCTGGATCGATGGTCCGACTCACCAAGTAATCGTCTCTTTCAAAACGCAAGACGGCCTCCCTGAGAAGATCAAAGGAAAGTCTCGTGGTTATGCGAATGGAAAGTGTTCCTGCAAAATAAGTAAAGAGGGTGGAGAAAACTCCTATTGACGCAACCAGGAGCGCGAAGAGTACGGCGTCTCTTTCGCTGCGGTTACCGAGAAGAAAATCTAAGAATTTCCCGTTCACGTATGGCATGGCATAGGAGAGAGCGGTTCCAATCACCGTGATAGCAATGAAGACGAAAGCCCCTTTTGCTCTGATGAACCTCGAGAGAACGCATCGAATCAAGGAAGGCCCCAATCTACCCGCCGCAAAACATCAATCACTGATACCTTACACCTCAACACAACAGGAGCGAAGATTTGCCAATGAGACTGCTTTAAGATTGCCTTGGGCCAATACGATCTCAAGCTCTTCCTACAAGAGAGTCGGAATCGGACATCTCCTCCGACGAACCTGGCAATCGGGCGGTTGAAATATCTTTTTCAACCGCCCGATTGCCACAATAGATTTGAGCATCCGCCCACAAACGTCCGCGTTTTACACCCATCAAATCCTTTGCCTTTTGTCGTCTAGACTAGAAAAATCGCTCGAAATAACGCAACCGGCCTGCTCGCTTGAAGAAACCTAAGCCCGTAACGTAGATGTGCAAACTTCCGAAACGCCTTGCGCGGCATAGTGCGTATAAACTTCGTCAACCGCCTCAGAAATATCTGAGTATTGCGCCGGGTCAAAAGCATACGATGTCGCAGCTATACCCTGCACCCATTCGGAACGCGGATTAATTGAATAGCCACACAGCATCATCATACATGCATCTAGACCTGATTTCCCAAGTATCCGACGTATTGATGAGAGCATCGCGGGTCGCCCCTGCACCATCGTCGTCACCCCTATTAGCAGTATTTACCGTTTTTCTCTAAATGCGTATCGCCACCCTTAAGAATACGAAGTGTTTTATCCAGACCCGATTGTCCTCCATCTCAAACGAAGGGATAAGGAATCTCATCCAGAATCGGCAGTAACGGAGGATTCACAACGACAAGCGAAAAACATGAGTCATCTCTCAGAGGGGAGTAAAGGCTCCCCTCAAGCACCCTAGTTTCGTCATCCAAAGAGTTGATGGCAGTGTTCTTCTTACAATGGTCGACAACAAAAGGGTTGATTTCTACAGATGTTACATCCATGCCACAGTTGGTAAGTATCAGGCCCTGTATTCTGGGGCCAGAACACAAATCGAGAGCCTTCCGTGCGCTCTGCGGTGTAAGGCGCCAATCTCAGCAAATCTGTCCCACAATACTGCGCTGAAGAACAAGACGGAACCCCTGAGCCAAACTCCCCTATACCTTATTAAGGCTAAGACAGGCAAGTTCACGCACCCGGCATATTCCAGAATAACATCCTATTATTTTAGATGCTCTACAAGCATGAACAGCCGCGAATCGGAAAGATCTTCTAGTTTCGCCCCGACTGACCGCCAAGGGCCAAAATAGCCCCTCCATCCCCGGGCGACTGGCTCTGGCGCGCCGAAGAGTGTCCCCAAGTGCCGGCAGAAAAGAAACGTCCCCATCTGCCGGCTAGAGGGCACCGAAGAGAATGGCGTAGGTAGTGGATTCGCCGAGCTTGAGCTCGTCGCCGGGATTGAGTTGGGCGGAACGGCCGGGCTCGACCTGAATGCAGACGCGCGTGGCCCCGTTTACCACCACGGTTCCGTTGGTGGACGACAAGTCCTCGACGTGCCAGATATTTTGAGCATCGCACCAGATATGGGCATGGCGGGCCGAGACATCGTCGCCGACGTCGGTAATATCGCCCTCACCAGTAGCCAGCGCGCCAATCTCAACACCCTGCTCACTCGGCTGAATCCAGCGCGGGGCGCTCACGACAAAACTGTTTTGCACGCGCAACAAGCCCAAGGGGTGCGCCGGGGCGGGTTCGCGCTCGCCCGCAGTCAGCGACATGCCAAGCGAACGCGGCGTGGATGTACCTCCGCCACAGGTCGCGTGCGCGTAGTCGATGGCATAGTTCACCGAGGACCGCACATCCGCCGAACAACCGACGGCGACAAACAGCACCAGCACGGCCTCGGCGCGCTCGGCGGGCATGAGTTCCGCCGCCTGGGACAGGCGATCGAGCGCGTTGCGATAGAGATTCGTGTCCTGGTGGCACTCTTCGAGCGCGCGTACCATCGGTTCACCTGCAGGACCGCACACCATATTGATCACAGCCGTGGAGTCCATGGGATTGCGCTGGCGCAGGGCCAGTTGCGACATAATACGCGCAGCCGAGGTACCGTATTCGGCAAAGTAGCGCTGCTGAAGCGTGCCGACCGGCGCGCGAACGATAAAGCGGGAAACCCAAGAGCGATCGGCGGCTCGGCTCTGCGGGCTGCGGCCGTCGGCGAGCGGACGGGACGAAAGCACCAAGCCGCACAGCTCGATATGGCTCAGATGCGCTGCGCGCTTAAAGATGTCAAACATGGCCCCGCATGGGGTGAGCTCAACTTGAGATGCCATGACCTAGGCCTCCTTGGTCGTAGAAATAGAATCGGACGATACTTCGACAGGTCCGCCAAAAGTACGGGCAGCTGCGGCTCCACCGGCAAGCGGAGTCGCCATCTGGGCTTTTGTGCGTCGCGGTGCCGAAACGGGAAGTTCAAAGGCAAAGCCCATCGCAAGCAAAAACCACGTAAGCGTATAGGTTGCAACCAGAGCGGCAACAAGGCCGCCCATCACGGCGCGTTGGGAAAATGCGCTACATGCAGCCACAACCAGCACCGGAACCTCGCAGGCAGAAAGCGCAAGCACACCCTGCAGGAAGCCCGAGCGCCGATTGCGCGCAAGTGCCCCCGCGGTAACGCCGGCTATGCCTGGCAGCGCCAACGCCAGTGCGGCAATAATACCCGGTAGCGACCCAGACCACACGAGCGATCCCAAAGTCGCCGTCACGCGAGCGCCCGACGCCAGCAGCGCGGCCGAAACCACGACCACAGCCCAAACCACGCCACAGACGACCGTCGCGCCGACCATCAGCGCGCGACGAACCGCGCGGCCAGACGCATCCATGGGGCACGGCGTGAGCGGCTCGCCGCGGAGCGAACGACCGACATTTTGCGCATAGTGGTCACAAAACGCCGAGAGCGCCGCCTCGACCGCCGCCGGCTCGGGACGATCTTTTTGATGGCTGGACAGACAGGCCATCACCACGTCGAACAGCTGGGCATCGACAAACGCCAGCGCATCGCGTAGCTCTTCGGAATCCGGCTCAAGCCCTAGCTGCTGGGCCTGCTCGGCCGCGGCGAGCGCCACATCGGGCTCACGACAAAGCAGCTGAGTCAAATCGCAACCGGGCGCATGGGCACCAATGGGATAGTCGGGCCGTGTGTCCATCTTGAGACGGTAGGGGCTGGCAATGTCGCGCGTCTTTTTGCGCGAACCCGAGGTGCCCGAAGTGCTCGGCGCGGCTTCGTATGGCGCAACGCCGGCAATGAGCTCGTAAACCGTGCTTGCCGCGGCATAGACGTCGATCGCCGGCGACATACGCAAAGCGCGCAGGTCGGGAATATCGTCGGTGAGCATCTCAGGCGGGGCATAGGCAACCGTCGCGCGACGCAGCGTGGCATAGCGTTCCGTAAACGACGCCTTGCCGCCGGTACCGGCCACGGCCGACGCAGGCTCGAGCGCCAGCGACGAGCCAAAGTCGATCAGGCACAGGTCAAAGGTGCCCTCGGCAAGCTGCCGGTCAAGCGGTAGACGCGCCGTGCGCACCATAATATTAGCGGGCGAGATATCGCGATGGACAAAGCCCTCGCCCACCAGGCTCATACGGCAGAGCAGATCGAACAGATCGCGACCCAGACGCGCCGCCACAAGCGGCGACAGGCGTCCGGCATCGTCCACGGCGAGTCGCGAACGCAAGCGGGCAAGCGTCTCGCCCTCGACCCATTCCATGACAATTGCAGGCACACCGTCGACCTCGCCCCAGCCATAGAGGCGGGGAAAGCCCTTAAGGCCCGAAAGGGCGCGATGGCATTCGTATTCCTCGCGAAACGCCGCTTTGAACTTGGTGACCAGCGCCTCGTGGGCGATATCGTCATCAAATTCGTCGCGCGTTGGCAAGATGAGCTGCTTGAGTGCCACGGCCTCGCCCTGCGCGTTTACGGCACGCGTCACGCGGCCGATACCGCCACGGCGCATGGTGGCGTCGTCGGCGAACAGCATCGTAAAACGGCGCAGGTAGGCGGGAAGCTCGTCCGTGCCCAGGGCGACGGCCGGCTCAAACCCGTCGACGCGCGCCAGGCGCAGGCCCACCATGAGATCACGGTTGGGCGACTGGGCTGCCGTAGAAGCGAGGTCGTTCGTCATAGGGCGATCGCCGCCACGTTGGTATTGAAGTTGTTGAGCGCGACGTCGTCGTCGCCGTAGTGCCCAACCCATTGGCACAGGTTGGTGTAGCAGCCCCACAGATTGGCGTACTGCCGATACCACTTAGATTTGGTCGAGAACCTTTGTCGACCGAACTCGGCACGGATAACAAACATGTCATTCGCCAGGGTGTCGCACGGTCCGGTATCGCCCGTGGCGTTATAGATCGAAACCACGCTATTGGCGCGGGCGACATAGCCATCGAGCATGTTGTATTTGGTCACGAGCCAGCTGTGAATACTCTCCTCCTCGGCAGCCGAGAGGCCACCCGAGCCCGCGTCCCCGCCGGTACCGCCGTCCGTCGAGCCATCACCCGAAGATCCACCGCCAGAGGCGGAGCCCGAACCGGAACCGCCGCCCGACGAATCGGAGCTGGAGCCAGACGAACCCGAACCGCCGGGCTTGCCTGTCTGTTGGGCGTCCTGCCCCTTCTGCTGCTCGGCCTTATTTATGACGGATGCCACACTGTTGTTGGAAAGCTTCGTGATGATCTTGGTGTTGGTGAGCACGATGGTCTTGCCGTTTGCCAGCGTAACCTCGTTGTCCGATGTTTCGGGACTGTCCGCATCGTCGCCACCGAACACAACGTGCGAGACCACACTCGCCCACGTATATCCGGCTGTCGTTCCCAAGTCGCTTTTGGCCTTGCGCCCAATATGCAGCTCACGCGCAGCATGCGCCTGCACCATGGACGGCACCGTCATGCCATAAGCCGAAACACCGGCTATGACCAGCGCCAGCGAGCAGGAAAGCAGCACGCATGCCCGTGGCGCCAGGCCCAGCCGGCGTCGCATGCGCACCACAGCGCCATGCTTTGTCTGAGTGCCCCCGGGCCGCATGCGTTCTCCTTCAACAAAAACACGCCGCGTAAAAGCGGCGCATTCTTTCATATCCACATTTGAGTGTATCAGCGAACCTAAAAGGTTGCGCAACGAATGGGCAAATACGAGGTGCGGGCGGACCCATCCACGCGATAAGCGGATGAAAAGCAGGTTTGTTGCGCAACAAATGCATGGACGCGCTCCCAATTATGAGCGCACCGTGCGGCAGGCCGACGGGACGTGCCGCGGAGCTGACGCCGCCTAGATCGCGCGGCGGGCCTCGATAGCGCGGCCAAGCGTAAGCTCGTCGGCATATTCCAAGTCGCCGCCCACGGGAAGGCCGCTCGCAAGACGCGACACCTCAACACCCAATGGCTTGATGGTGCGAGCCAGGTAGCTCGCCGTGGTCTCGCCCTCAATGTTGGGGTTGGTGGCGATAATGACCTCGTGGATGTCCTCGTGGCCCAGGCGCGCCAGCAGCTCGCGGATATGCAGTTGCTCGGGGCCGATCTTGTCCATGGGGCTGATCACGCCGCCCAGCACATGGTACAGGCCATGGTAGCTGCCCGTGCGCTCGATTGCCTGGACGTCGCGAGGCTCGCCCACCACGCAAATGCGAGTGGTATCGCGCATCGGGTCCTGGCAGATGGAGCACTCGTCGGCCGTGGCGTAGTTAAAGCAACGGCTGCAAAAGTGGACCTCCTGCTTGACCTCCAGGATGGCCTCGGCCAGGCGGCGGGCCTCCTCGGCATCGGCCTCGAGCAGGTAATAGGCGATGCGCTGGGCCGACTTGGGACCAATGCCCGGCAGACGACCCAGCTCATCGAGCAATTTTTGCAGACTGTGATTCGCGCTCATATATATGCGTGTCTTAGAACGGCATGCCCGGGATGTTGAGGCCGCCGGTGATGGCGCCCATCTGCTTGTTGGCGAGCTCGTTGACGCCGCGGACGGCCTCGTTGACGGCAGCCATGATCATGTCCTGCAACATATCGACGTCCTCGGGATCGAGGGCATCGGGATCGATGGTGAGGTTGACGAGCTCCATCTCGCCGTTAACGGTCACCTTGACCATGCCGCCGCCGGCAGAGGCGTCGACGGTCTGGGACTTGAGGTTCTCCTGCGCGGCGGCAAGCTGCTCCTGCATCTTGCGAGCCTGCTTCATCATCTGCTGCATGTTCATACCGGCCATGATGGCTCCTTTACGTGCGGCCGCACGCCGAGCTGCAAGGGCAGTCGGAGCACGGCAGGACTTTCAAACTCAAAAATCGTACCACGGCGCGGGGCAAGCAAGCGGGGCGGACACACTACCTCAGTCGATATACATGTCCTCCAATACAAACCGCACTCAAAGATTATGCATGGTCGAATTAAAAGCTCCTAAGGAGCTAGGGGCCCTAAGTCCAATGAGTGGCCCTCAGCAGTAAAACGATAGCCCGCCAGTTGTTTCTTTCCAACGTTTGCAAATCAGCGCATGGTTAGATGAAACAAACTGCATGATATCGCGTAAATCCCGAGCAGGAATATCGCCCTTGTTATGGGCCAGCTTGCATCCGCCGGAGCGGGTAAGCCATATCTTGGTTGCCTCGACAGTGGGGCGCTTGACCGCAACGTGAACATGGACAGGTTCGCCGTTCTCCCCCGTCCAGAAGAAGATGATGTACGGCCCGAGTCGAAACAGGCTAGGCATAGACTCGTCCGCCTTCGTAGGCAAAACGCAGGATGAGCGGGGCATTGTTACGCACGAAATCATCGAGTTCTTTGAGGTCCGCTTCGCTAAAGCCCTCGTGTGACACCCAATTGAATGCCGGCAAGATACACTCCGCCGTGTCAAAACCCCAATCGCGCGGGCGCTCCACAACAACCTTCACCGTGTTGTCCTCCCGGACTTCGGAATACGAAACCTGCGTATCGTCCTCAAGGCGGACATATTCCCACATCATAAGCTCGCTCCGTTCAAAGGGTTCTCTTCTTGAGCAGTATACCCGCCTGCGCAGCTACTCCACCGGCTTGAAGATGGTGGCCTGACCGAAGACGCTGCGGATGAGGTCTTTGGCCTCGTCCTCGGTCTGCGGGATGCTCGGGGCTGCGCCCTGGTGGCCGAAGGGGCTGCCGGCGCCGGGGTTGGACTCCCAGGGAGCTGCAGGAGCGTCCTCCTCTTTGGGGGCAGCTACAGCGGACTTGGGCGCGGGCGTCGCACCCGGCACGTCGAACGGAGGCAGATCGTCCCCGCTCGCATCGCCAGCGAAGCCGCCGACCATAGCGTCGTCGTAGGGCACCTGCTCGGATTCCCACGGCACGGACTGCGCGACAGGCTGAGCCTTGGGGGCAGCCGAGCGCTCGGGCGCACGGGGTGCGGGCTCGGTCGGGAGCTTACCCGTGGCAGGAGCGCCGG
>CAJMBB010000072.1 GCA_905211615.1 uncultured Collinsella sp.
ACCTACAACAGCGCGGTTAACAGCCGCGTGCTCTACCATTGAGCTACCGAGGAATTTAAAGCCCAACGGAAAGGGCTGGAAAAATCTGGCTCCCCGGGTAGGACTCGAACCTACAACAGCGCGGTTAACAGCCGCGTGCTCTACCATTGAGCTACCGAGGAATTTAAAGCCCAACGGAAAGGGCTGGAAAAATCTGGCTCCCCGGGTAGGACTCGAACCTACAACAGCGCGGTTAACAGCCGCGTGCTCTACCATTGAGCTACCGAGGAATAGGTGCGTGCTCTCAAGCAACGAAGTTTATTATACGGACGAATCAGCTTAGGGCAAGAACTTTTTTTAGAAATTTTCCGACCCAGTCATTGGGGACGTTCTTAAACGACTAGTCATTCAAGAACGTCCCCAACGACTACATGAAAGCGCCCCCAAGCAGATGTGCTTGAGGGCGCTTCTTGCTTGACTAGCTCTCGATATAGTCTTTGAGCTTGCTGCTACGGCTGGGATGGCGGAGCTTGGCCAGGGTCTTGGACTCGATCTGGCGGATGCGCTCGCGCGTGACGCCAAACTCGCGGCCGACTTCCTCGAGCGTACGGGGATGTCCGTCGACAAGACCAAAGCGCAACTCGATAACCTTGCGCTCACGATCGGCAAGCGAGTCGAGCACCTGGGTGAGCTGCTCCTGCAGCATGGAGAAGCTGGCCGCATCGGGCGGAACGATGGCCTGGGAGTCCTCGATGAAGTCGCCCAGCTGGGAATCCTCTTCCTCGCCGATGGGGGTCTCGAGCGACACGGGCTCCTGCGAGATCTTCTGGATCTCGCGGACGCGGTCGGCGCTCATGTCCATTTCGGCACCGATCTCCTCGGGGGTCGGGTCGCGACCAAGGTCCTGAAGAAGCTGGCGCTGCACGCGGACGAGTTTGTTGATGGTCTCGACCATGTGCACGGGAATACGGATGGTACGGGCCTGGTCGGCGATAGCGCGCGTGATGGCCTGACGGATCCACCACGTGGCGTACGTGGAGAACTTAAAGCCCTTCTGGTAGTCGAACTTCTCGACGGCGCGGATCAGACCGAGGTTGCCCTCCTGGATCAAGTCCAGGAACAGCATGCCGCGTCCGACATAGCGCTTAGCGATGGAGACGACCAGACGCAGGTTTGCGCTGATGAGCGCCTGCTTGGCTTCGAGGCCCACGTTCTCAATGCGCGTAAGACGACGCATCTCGGCACGCGTGAGTTCGAGCTCACCAGCATCGGCAGCCTCGAGCTTCTCGGTGGCCTCAAGACCGGCCTCGATCTTCATAGCCAGATCGACCTCTTCGGAGGCGGTCAACAGGTCGACCTTGCCGATCTCCTTGAGGTACATACGGACCGGATCGCCGGTCAGCATCACCGTGGAGGCATCGATGCCACGCACGCGGGAGCGTGAACGGGACGTGCGCACGGTGCGCTTCTTCTTGCTCTTGGAAGAACCCATCTCGGCGTCGGCCTGACGGGCCATCTTGAGTTCGTGATCGTCGAGCGAGCCGGAATCGTGCTCGTCGTCGTCATCGAAATCGTCGGTATCGGTCTCGTTATCGTCATCGTCGACGTCCATGGGGGCGTCGTCGTTACCGCTCGCGGAGATAATCTGGATGCCGCTGTTGCGCAGCGCGGAATACACCGCGTTGAGCTGCTCGTCAGAAACATCGATATCCTTCAGGGCGACCTGAATCTCGTCCTCGGTTACCGAAGTCCTGTTTGAGCCGTTGCCCATGAGCTTTGCAACGTAGGATTCCAGCCCAGTACCCGTGCTCTCAGTCTTTTTTGGCACAGATTCTCCCTTCATAGTCCACAGGACTCAATACTTTAGCACACACATTGCCGTCTATACCCAAAAAGAGGGCTGGATATAGGCGAGAATACGCTGGTTGACCACAACATCTAGGCCTGTTCGGTGCCTGTGGCCTCCAGACCGATCAAACGGAACGGGTCCGCCACGCCGCCGATCGACTTTTGCAGCTCGCGTTGACGCTGCGAATCCTGCGCGGCCTGCATGGTTAGCGCGCGACGGGCCCCATCATCGAGCGAACGGTCCTGGCGCAGCTTGGCCTGTGCGGCACGCATGCGGCGTTTGATGGTGTAGAGCTCGAGCGTATCGAGCATAAACACGATGTTCGTCTCGGTAGGGTGTTTGCTCGTCGCCGAGATGCGCCCGGCACTCACAAGCGTTGCCGCCTCGGGACACACCGAGCGCGCCGCATCCATGCAGGCTGCAGGATCGGTTCCCGGCGGCGTTGCCAGAACGGCCCATGCGATGGACTCGTGACGTGGGTCAACCCACTCGATGGAGCAGATGCGGTCGGCATACGTGCGGAACAGGTCGGGGTAGCTCGTGAGCATGGTCAGCAGCTCGCGCTCCCCTGCCAAGGACTTGCGCTCAAGATCGGTAAGAACCATCGGCGGCGCCGCAGCCGGTGCGTTCGAACCATCAGCCACAGGCACAGCGCCCATACCACCAGGCACATCGATCGGCGGAAGATCGTCGACGACCTCCACGGGCGCGGCACCGTAGGCATCGAGCGGGACATAGTCGTACGGCTCTTCCTCGACCGGCGCCGCAACTGCCGGCGTCGCGCCCGATGCCCAAGCACCACGGCCGGCATCGCGAGAACCCGATGCCCGACCGCCCGCGCTACCGGACCGCTCAGGCTGTGCTCGCTGGCGTTCATAGTTTTGCTCGCGGCGGCGCTCCGCATCCTCGCGCTTGGCGACGTCGCGAAACACGCGACCCGAACTCGCGCGCACCGTCTCCAGATCCAAACCCAGCAGATCGGCAATCTGGATAAAGTACGTGTCGATCATATAGCTATCGCGCAGCGGATAGATAAGCGTCAGCGCATCTTCCAGCGCCTTGGCGCGACCGCCCGGCGTGGTGATGTCGCTCGACTCCTGCAGCGAACGGTAAACAAAGTCCATAAGCGGCTCGGCAGCGTCGATGCGCGCCTGCAGTGCCTCGCCACCATGCGCCGTGATGAACTCCATGGGATCGTTGCCGTCGGGTAGCACCACGCAGCGCAGGTCCATCGAATCCTGCTCGATAAACTGAATCGCGCGACGGGCGGCCTTTTGACCGGCGGCGTCGCCATCGAACATATACACAATGCGCTTGGCAAAACGGGTGAGCGTCTTGACGTGATGCTCCGTGAGCGCGGTGCCCAGCGTAGCAACAACGTTTTTAATCCCCGCCTCCCAGCAGGCGATGCAGTCGGTATATCCCTCCACCACGATGGCGGTATCCTGCGCGACGATATACTCCTTGGCCCAATTAAAGCCGTAGAGGTTTCGCTTTTTATGGAACACGCTCGTCTCGGCGGTATTAAGGTACTTGGGTTGGCCGTCTCCCATGATGCGACCGCCAAAGGCGATGTTGTGACCCTGCTCATCAAAGATGGGAAACATCACGCGGTCGTAGAAGCGGTCGGCAAGCTGCCCGCGCCCGCGACTCACAGCCACGTTGGCGTCGATCATCTCCTGCGGAGTAAAGCCCGCCTGCGACAGATGAGCCACCAGCGCGTTGCGGCCCGGCGCAAAGCCCAGGCAGTAGCGGCGGCAGACGTCGCCGCCCATGCCGCGGCTGGCAAAATACTCGCGCGGACGGCCGTCCTTACCGCGCATAAGCATGGTGTGGTAGAACTGGGCCGTCTCGGCGCACAGATCGTAGATGCGGGCACGCTTGGTGCCGCGCTCACGGCGATCTCCGGTGTCATGCAGCTCAATACCCGCGCGATCGGCCAAATAACGGATTGACTCGGGGAAGCTCAGGTTCTCGCGCTTCATGATATAGGTGAAGACGTCGCCACCCTCGCCACAGCCAAAGCAATGCCACACCTGCGTGGCGGGAATAATGTGGAAGGACGGAGTCTTTTCGCCATGAAAGGGGCAGCAGCCCCAAAACTCATGGCCGCGGGGCTTGAGCTCAACCGTTTCCTGCACGATGGCGACCAAATCGGACGCAGCGCGTACCTGGTCTTTTTCTTCATCGCTAATCACGGATGCTCACCCCCTGCTCACCCAAGTTGTGACGAATATCTTCGATATTACCCTCGACGGTCGCGATCAACTCATCCAGGGAATCGAACAGACGCGAGGGACGTAGCCAGCGCGTAAACGCCAGCGAAACGGAAGCGCCATAGAGGTCGCCCGTATAACCAATTAAATTAGCCTCGAGATGCGCAGATGCCGCATCGTCGGCATACGTTGGCGGCAGGCCGACGTTCACGGCAGCGGGCCACACGGTGTCATCGACCAGCACCAGACCCTCATACACGCCGTCCGCAGGCACCTGAATACCATCGGGAACTTGTAGGTTTGCCGTGGGAAAGCCCATGCCAGAACCCTCGTGACGGCCGCGAATAACACCGCCACGCACCATATACGGACGGCCGAGTAACTCAGCAGCAAGCTCCACATGGCCCTGTCCCAACTCATGACGAATGCGCGTGGCGCAAATGGCCTCACCGCCCTCGCAAAGCAGGTCGTGACCATACACGTCAACGCCGTGCTCGGAACCCCAAGCGCGCATCTCGGCAACACCAGAAGCACCGCCACGACCCAGCCTAAAGTCACTGCCAACGCGAATCGATCGAATGTCGACCAGACGCGACACCAGCGAGAGAAAATCAACATGGTCAAGCGCCGCAACCTCAGGCGTAAAGGGAACGGCCACCACCGCATCGACCCCGGTTTGAGCCAGGGCATGCAGACGGTCGGCCGTCGTCATCAATTTTTGAGCGGGCGAAGGGCTCACCACAACGTCCGGGTCGGGATCGAAGGTAACCACGACCGCCTTACAACCATGGGCACGGGCATCACGGACAAGCGCTTCGATGAGTTCCTGGTGTCCACGGTGAACGCCGTCGAACACGCCGATGGCAATCGATGCGGCACCCAAGTGCTCACACTCATCAAACGTATCGGCAGTAACGATGCGAGCCTCGTCCGACTCGCCCGCGAAAAAGATACGCGCGAGCTCGCGAGCGGACAACATCATCGAACACCGCCGATTGCCTGCGGAAACACGTGCTCCATGACAAAGCGGCCACTCTCAATGCGGGCGAGCGCCTTGAGTCCCCCATCGAGCACCAGCGCAAACGGCGCCTTCGAGGCATCGAAATCGACAAGCGCACGCTCAACGGGAATGCGTCGGCCGCAGAGCAGGTCGTCGGCAAGATTGCCCGGCAAGTCAACACGCGTGGCGCCCAAGGCCGCAATGGGATCCAGGGCAAAGCCAGCCGCGGACTCGGGAGAAAGCTCCTCCACCGCATGACAAGCGCCAATGGAAACAACACCGGAGGCCGTGCGGCGCAGCGCGGAAATATGCGCGGCGCTATCGCAAGCACGGCCCAGGTCGCGAGCGAGCGCACGGATATAGGTGCCCTTGCTCACTGAGAACGCCACGGTCCACACACACGAATCACCCTCGCCGCCCACGGCGATCAGGTCGGCGGCATAGACCTCGACGGGGCGCGGAGGTAGGCCCACCGCATTGCCCTCGCGAGCAGACTTGTAGGCGCGAACGCCATTGACCGAGATAGCCGAAAACGCCGGCGGCACCTGCATCTGCGGACCCAACATGGCGGCCAAGTGCTCACGGGCATAGGCAGGATCGCGGAGCTGGTTGGCAACAGCCACAGTGCGGACCGCCTCGCCCTCCGCATCATCGGTATTGGTCTCGGCACCAAACGAAATGTCGGCGACATAGCTTTTGGTATCGAGGGTTAGCATACCCAGCAGACGGGTGGCCTGGCCCACGCCCACCACCATGACACCCGATGCCATGGGGTCGAGCGTGCCGGCATGGCCGACGCGCCGCTCATGGAGGGCGCGTCGGCATTGCGAGACCACATCGTGGGACGTGCATCCCACCGGCTTATCGACGGCGAGCAGCATATTCAGTTGTGAAGGCGTACGACGAGCCATGTACCATCCAAAAAGTTAAAGCTCGACGGTCACCGAAGCGGGATCCTCCCCCACCAGCTCGGCCAGCATGGGAAGTGCCACGGTGAGCGTCTCGAGAATCGTTCCGTTGTTGGAGAAACCGGCGGCAGCGGGATGTCCGCCTCCGCCAAAGGCAGCAGCGATCTCGGACACGTTGAGGTCGCCCTTGGAGCGTAGGTTGCCGCGCACCTTGGTATCGCCCTCAATACCCTTCAGGAACAGACAGACCTCTACGCCCATCACCGAGCGCACCACGTCAACCAGGCCGTCGCACTCATCCGAGGTGACACCGCAAGCCTCAAGGTCACTCTGGTACGCGTAGCTATATGCGACGCGCCCGTGGGCCACCGTCTTGATGCGGCCCATAACGATGGACTTGAGGTGCAAAAACTCAACGCGCATGCTCTGATATACCTCGAGTGCCACACGCGCCGGATCGGCACCGTGGGCAACCAGACGCGAGGCCGCATGGAACGCGGCGGCATCGGCGTTTTGGTACTGAAAACGGCCGGTATCGGTAACCAAGCCACACAGCAGGCAGGTCGCAACGCCATCACGTGCGACAATGCCACAATTGTCCAAGAAACGGTCAATGATCATGGCGCAGGCTGCAGCTTCGACGCGCCTCAGGCTGAGCTCGGCAAACTCCTCGCGCGCCGGATGGTGGTCGAAACACACCACATGCTTGGAGCGACGAAGCACCTCGGCGGAATTATTGAGACGCTCGACGACCGGTACGTCCACCGAGATGAACAGGTCCGGATTGCCGGTGTACACAGATGCCGGCACCAGGCGATCGGAGCCTTCCATAAATCGGTAGATGCGCGGAACCGGGTCATCGTCTGCCAGCAGCAGCGCAATGTCCTTGTTGGGGAAAAACTTCATGAGCGAAAGGCCCAGACCCAATACGGAGCCCAGGGCGTCGCCGTCGGGAGAAGTGTGTCCCGAAATCGCAATGGAGGACGCACCCTCGATGAGCTCGAGGATGCGTCGCTGAATATCTGCAGACTCGCACGAGGCGAGGTCGGCGGAATTAGTCATCTAAAGCTGCCTCCTGGGCGGCATCCGCTATCGGATAGCCGTCCTCGTCCTTTTCGATCGCAAGCGTGGCGGGAACGTTTTCCAGCGCACGCGTGATGCGCTCGGCCTCATCGGTCGAGCGATCGATGCGAAAATCGAGCTCGGGCGTGACACGCCAATCGAGCGAGCGAGCCAACAGGCTGCGAATACGGCCCTTGGCGCTTGCGAGCGCCTCCATGACCTCATCGTAGCGACTCGCATCGCACGACACGTACACGCGCGCGAACGAACGGTCCACCGCGACCTCGACCGCGGTCAAAGTAACCAGGTCGAGACGCGGATCGGAAACCTCAAAGAGCAGGATATAACCAAGCTTCTCGCGAAGCTGCTCGCCCAGACGGCGGGTTGCCTGCGTTTGCTTCATAGCGCTACCCCCTACTCGGTACGGGCAACCTGGTCGATGCGGTAACCCTCGATCTGGTCGCCGGGCTTGATGTCCTGGAAGTTCTCCAGGCCAATGCCGCCCTCGGAACCGCTCTTGAGGCTCTTGGCCTCGTCCTTGTAGTGGCGCATCGAGGCGATCTTGCCGTTGAAGACCACGATGCCGTCGCGCACCAGGCGCACGGAATCGGTCGCGGCGATCTCGCCCTCTTCGACGCGGACACCGGCAGCGATACCGACTTTGGGCACCTTGAAGGTGTCCAGGACGGTCGCGGTACCCGTGGCGACCTCGACCTCGGTGGGCTTGAGCATGCCGATACGGGCGGCGTCGAGCTCCTCGAGGCACTTGTAGATGACGTCGTAGCAACGGATCTCGACACCCTCGCGCTCGGCAGCGGAGCGGGCCTTACCGTCGGGACGGACGCCAAAGCCGATGATGATGGCGTTGGAGGCGTCGGCCAGGACGACGTCGGTCTCGTTGATGGCGCCAACGGCGGAGTGGATCGTGTTGATGCGAACCTCGGACTGATCCATCTTGTCGAGCGAGTCCTGAAGGGCCTCGATAGAGCCCTGGACGTCGGCCTTGATGATCAGGTTGAGCTCCTTGACCTCGGCGTCGGCGATGGTCTCGAAGAGGTTCTCGAGCGTGACGTGCTTGACGCGGCTCTGCTCCTCGATACGGGCCTTGAGCGAACGCTCGTCGGCAAGGGCACGAGCCTCGCGCTCGTCCTCGAACACGCGGAACTCGTCACCGGCGTTGGGCACGGACTGCAGACCCAGGATCTCGACAGCATCGGAGGGACCGGCCTCGGTGACGGCGCGACCCTTGGGGTCGAGCATGGCGCGGACGCGGCCGTAGGTAAGGCCAGCGACCAGCGTATCGCCCACGTGCAGGGTACCGCGGGTCACGAGCACGGTAGCGACCGAGCCGCGGCCCTTGTCGAGCTTGGCCTCGAGGACGTTGCCGGAGGCAAAGGTGTCCGGGTTAGCCTTGAGCTCGAGCACGTCTGCCTGGAGCAGCACGGTCTCCAGAAGGTCGTCGATACCGATCTTCTGCTTGGCCGAGATGTTTACGAACATGTTCTGTCCGCCCCACTCCTCGGGGATGACGCCGTACTCGGTGAGCTCCTGGCGCACGCGGTCGGGGTTGGCGCCGGGCTTATCGATCTTATTGATCGCCACCACCAGCGGCACGCCGGCAGCGCGGGCATGCGAAATAGCTTCGAGCGTCTGGGGCATCACGCCGTCGTCGGCCGCCACCACCAGAATGACGATGTCAGTCGCCTGAGCACCGCGGGCGCGCATGGCCGTAAAGGCTTCATGCCCCGGGGTATCGAGGAACGTAATAATGCCGCGCGGCGTCTTCACATGATAAGCGCCGATATGCTGGGTAATGCCGCCCGCTTCACCCGCAGCGACCTTAGCGCGGCGGATGTAGTCGAGGAGCGAGGTCTTGCCATGGTCAACGTGGCCCATGATCGTAACAACCGGCGGACGCGGACGAGCAGGATACTCTTCCTTCGTTTCGAGTTCGCCCAAATATGCTTCCGGATCATCGGCCTTAGCAGCAATCGCCTTGTGGCCCATTTCCTCGACGACGAGCATCGCCGTATCCTGATCGAGCATCTGGTTGATCGTAACCATCTGACCCATCGTCATCAGCGTCTTGATGACTTCCGTAGCCTTCACGGACATCTTGTGGGCAAGATCGGCAACGGAAATCGTTTCCGGCACCTGCACTTCGCGCACGACATTTTCTGCTGGCTGCGGCGCGGGCTCGCTCTGACGATGACGATCCTGACTGCGGCGGCCGCGGGCGGTACGCCAGCCAGTCGACTCGTCGCCGGAATCGCCGCGCGTCTTGATGGAGCGATGTGACCGATTTTCCTCGTCCCAGGCGCCGTTGCTGCGGTTAGCGTTGTTGCGGCTGCCCTTCTTGTCGCCATGCCCCTTCTTTTCCGCGGCAGGCGCAGCGGCCGGACGCGTGGCGTTGCTGCGGCGCGGCTGCTGCTTCTTCTCACCCGCATTCTGACGAGACTGACCGTCTTCAGTCTTCTGAGCGGGCTTCGCTTCAGGCTTGGGTTTTTCTTCCTTAACGGGCTTTTTAGCCGTCAGAACACCGGCCTTGCGGCTCATCATTTCGCGGATGCGGCGGGCTTCTTCTTCGGCCTGCCGGCGAGCATCGTCACGACGCTTGGCATCAGCTTCCAT
>CAJMBB010000073.1 GCA_905211615.1 uncultured Collinsella sp.
CAGAGAATCCGTGAAATAGAAAATTAAAACTGATAAAAGTAAGAACTGCCGCCCAGTGGCGGAGAGGCTGTTAAAAAACGATGGCTGACTCTGTCCGGAACGGCAGTTTTTGTTGTGTCATAGGAAACTTCGTCCTATGACACAAAAAATGCTCCGCGGAAAAGCACAGCGAACTATAAAGACGCTGTGCCTTCCGGGGTTTCTTCCCCTTCATTTGCTTCCTCCATGGTGACAACCGGCTGGATCGGTTCATCGGTGTAGCGGACGCGCAGGACAGCCTGGGGCCAGTTAAGCTTAATGAGAGCTGTTTTCTGTCGTTCTTTTCCGGCTTTTTCGATTAGGTCGAGCAGTTCACGCAGAACTTCCTTTGTCAGATAGCCGCCGCGCCAGTGAAACACAAGACCCGGCTGCTTTTTGCGCAGCGCCTGATCGACCCGGCGCGCAGCCTCCTCCGGCTTTGTCCACGACAGATGCTGGAGCTTATAGTAAAACTGCCCGCCATCCGTACAGGCCGGCGCCGGATACAGAAGCTTACGGTGGTCTCGGAAAATCTTCGTGTCGTCCAGATTGAAATAGTCATAGCGCAGCACGCCGTGCTTGCTGAGAGAATTGTCAAATGTGGCGTCCAGATGATAGCACTGTCCGCCGAGCTGCACGATGTTCCACGCGTGCAGATAGCGATCCCCGTTGGCACGGTCGCGGTCGCTGACGGCGATCATGCACGGCAGGCCAAGCCCGTCGCACAGGAGCTTGACCGTCTTGGCCATGCCCTCGCAGACACCGACGCCGTTGGTCAGCGGGCCGATGACCTCGTGCGAATACGGTTTTTCAAGCTTATCGTAGCGAACGTTTTCCACAATGAAATCATGGATCGCGCGCTCCTGCTCCGCCGGTGGCAGGCTGCGCAGCGGACGCAGTAACCGTGCCGTGCGCGCCTCAATTGCCTGCCGGTGCTCACGGATGCGCTTTTTTTCAAAGCGATACTCGGGACAAAAGTCCACGAACTCCGCCTCGGGCACAGCGCGGCACGAAAAACCGACGGCGTAGAAGATCGCCGGATGATCCAGCCGCAGCTGGAAAAAGAGCGTGCCGAGCGTCTCCATCGTGAGGCGAGGAATGCGCGCCGACGGCGCAAGCTCCCGCAGGCAGGTCAGCATACCGTGATACGCCGCGCGCTCCGGCGGCGGAAGCTGCTGATAATAATATTGCGGATGCAGCTGCATAGTCACTGCGCTCCTTTCGTCTGGTCGGCACGGGGGCTGACCTGAAACCGTTTTTTATACGCCCGTGAAAACGCGGAGTAGTCATGGTACCCGCACTGATAGCAGGCATCCGTCGTGCGCATGCCCCGGGCGATCAGGTCGCGCGCCACGCGCAGGCGTTTGTCCGTGAGGTAGCCGTGGATAGTAAAGCCGGTCTCGGCACGAAACAGGCGCATCATATAATATTTACTGAGGTAAAAGGTGTCCGCGAGGGCATCAATGCTGATGTCCTCGGTCAGGTGCGTGTTGAGATATTCGAGTATAGCAGCCGTCTTTTCGTTGCAGTGTTCCGAGGGGGCGTAGCTTGACCCGTCGTCATTCAGGCCGCGGCCAAGCATGACCAACAGCTGCAGCATCTGCGCGCGTGAGAGCAGATCATGTCCGTAGGCCGTGCTTTGCTCCTCCGCCTCGAGTGCGTCCAGTGTGCGCAGCAGCGCAGTACGGCGGTCAACGTCCGGGCGCAGGACAAAGCTCTCCCCATCTGCCGGCAGATGAAAACAGGCGTCGAGCGCAGACACTGCCGTTGACTGCGCGCGCAGAAAGTCCGGTGATATGTAGAGGATCACGCGCTCATAGCGCTCGTTCGGGTCGATCTGCGCTTTGTGGATCGCGCCCTGCCGCACAAGCACCACATCATACGGCCGCAGCACATGTGTGCGCCCTTCGACGATATAGTTTCCGCGCCCGGCCAGAAAGAACACCAGCTTATGAAATTCGTGATAGTGGAAGGCCGTATCCTCAGCCAGCGCACTGCTCAGATGGAACAGACGGTAGTCCTCATGCAGGTATCCCCTGCGCTCATAATCAGTCTGTTGCATAGCTCGCCTCCAAGAAAGCATCTTTTGCAATATATGATAGCATTTTTGTACAATTATTGCAAGATAAAACTCTATATACTGTCACCAAAGCGCTGTTTCGGCGCAAACTACGCACTGGGAGTGTTGCATTTATGTCCAAGACAAACGGTTCCAAGTCGTTTTTTAAGACTTACGGATTCCTGATCTTCATGATCTCCGGCATCGTGGCCGGCTGTCTGGTGGGCGCTTTTGCCCCAGATTTCGGCGGCAAGATCAAGTTCCTCGGCACGCTGTTCATCAACATGATGTTCTGCGTGGTCGTACCGATGGTGTTCTGCTCCATCGCCTCCGCCATCGCCAACATGAAGAGCGTCAAGCGCGCCGGCAAGATCATGGGCGTGACCATCGCCACGTTCCTCGTCACCTGGTACAACTACTTCAGCCGCCGCTTCTTCCTCGAGGGCGCACGGTCATAGTCGATTCACTATTTGCTTGAATGTATAACCGGTTGGAATTCCCGTTCCAACCGGTTTTTTTGTTTGCAGAGAGACCCGGCGACCCAGTCCCATTCGCATGAAAAACGGGCGGTCCGGATGTTGGTCCGAACCGCCCGTCTGGCGCGCTATGTCGAGGCCTCTAGCCCGTTACGTAATACCAAACAACGTTGTCGCCATTGGAGAGAACGTAGTTACTGCAGGCCGTCATGGGCGTTGTGCCGTTGACGGAGTACATCCAGCCGCTCGTGCCGCCGTACTGTTTCTCGGCCAAACCACCAATCGCGGAGACATACGTACCGTACGACGAGCCATGTGCGTTGACAGAAAGGCCCAGCGCGCACAGGGCATCGTAGACGGTAGCGCCTTCGTTAAAGGTAAAGGTGCCACCAGAGGACACAGGATTGCCCACAGAGCTCGATGTGACCGAAACCGTCACCGTAACGTAGCTAGGCTGCTGCGAGCTGCCCTGGTCGCCAGTAGAGGCGTTGCCGTTATCGGGGGCAGAAGATGCCCCGCTGGATGAGGAGGAGGCGCCAGGCGTAGAGCCGGCCCCGCCAGAAGAAGTCGAGTTCTGAGAAGTCGACTGATTGCCGTCGGTCTTTTTATTGCTGTTCTTCTCTCCAGACTTCTTGCCATCCTTGTCTTCGGACTTTTTGCTATCCGAGCCCTTGTTTGATTCCTTGTCCGAAGACTCGGACTCCTTCTTAGAGTCAGATTTATCCGAACCCTTAGACTCGTCGTTCGCACCATCCGAAGATTTGGAATCCTTGGAGCCAGCTTTACCCGAAGCGACGGTCGAGTCAGACCCCTTGGCGTCCTTCGCGACGACGCTCTCCCCCGTCACGGTCTGAACGATCCAGTCAATGGACCAGGCGCCGCTCTCGGAAGGATGGACGAAACCCAGCGAGACGACGATCAGAATGGTGCACGCGGCAGTCAGAACGCCAAGGAGCGCCTTGCGACGAGGGGCGGACGCCGCCGAAGCGGCGCCCTGTTGCTTTGGATCATCGAGCTGGATAAACGAGGAGTCGGGCTGTTGCCCGTTGGTCTCCTTGGGCTTATCGGGCATTACCGTCACCCTTGCCGCGCTTGGTCAGCACGAAGACGGCGATGAGCGCAAGGCCAATCACGCCGGCGGCGATGCCAACGATGGCGAGCGGATTGGTGCCAGTCTCCTGCTCGGAAGCACCAGAGGACTTCTTAGCAGTGGTCGTGGAAGCAGCACCCGTATCGGACTTGGAATCGGACTTCTTGTCGGACTTGCTGTCCTTCTTGTCAGACTTCTTGTCAGACTTCTTCTCGTCCTTCTTATCGGACTTATCGGAGTCCTTCTTGTTGGACTTGTTGTCCTTGGTCTCGGTCTTGGTCGACACCGTCGTCTTGGCCACCGGCTTCTGGCCCGGGGCAATAGCGCCACCCTTCGAACCGGAGCCAGAACCCGCGTCAGTGCCAGCACCGGAACCGTTGCCAGCGCCACCGTTGCCACCATTAGTGCCAGAACCGCCATTGCCGCCAGGGTTAACAGCATTCTTGGTCCACTTGGCATACAGCGTCAGGTCGGCCGTTACCGGCGTACTGAAGTCATACGCCTGCGTGCAAGCCTCATCGGTATACCAACCGCCGAAAGCGTAGCCATCGCGCGTCGGATCGGCCGGCTTGACCAGCTTGCCATCGGCCGTAGCAACAAACTTAGTGTCGCAAGCAGACCCGCCGTTGGAATTAAAAGCAACCGTCCAAGACTCAACGGCCCCAAGCTTGAACAGCGTGCCCGAGTCATTGATGTAGTAGAGATTGCCAGATGCATCGGCAATGACCGGAGAGTCACAGTACTGGTAATGGCCAGCCGCATCATAAATCTGCGTCGCCTCTGCATCGCCGAGCGTATAGCGATACACGCCACCACCAGCAGAGTAGTTGACGTAATCCTTGCTATCCGCGCTGTTAACGGTGAAGTACACATAGGTCTTGCCGCCCTGAACACTCACCAGCGGAGTAGCAGCAATACCGTTGAGGCCAGCCGGCAGCGCCTTGCCGTCGGCAGCAGCGACCATCGTGGTCTTACCCGTCTTCAGGTTATAGAGAACCAGAGCAGAGCCCGTAGCCGTCTGTCCGCCGACAATCAGATTGTCACCAAACACCGCAGGGGCGCTCAGATTATTCGTAAGGCCCAGATCAACCGTCTTCTGTGCACTCAGCGCACCCTTCGCCGAAAGCGAAATCACATGGAGCTTTCCGTCGTGCGTCATCTGATAGAAGGTCGAACCATTGGACGGATCGGCAATGCAATCGGCATTTGCGACAGCGCCGAGCTCCATGGTCGAAACGACATCGCCCGTCGTCTTATCAATGCACTTAAGCGTACCCGCGCTCGTAGGAACGATGGCATACTTATCCGTCAAAGCCGCACCAGTCCAGTAATAGCCCTCGGTAGGGTCGATGTTCTGCCAAGAAACTTCGCCCGTGGCAATCTTGATACGCTTAAGGGAGCCGTTGCCGTAGGTCGCGTTGTAGTTCTCGTCATACGAAATATCGACCGTACCAACATAAACGTACTCGCCGTCCGAAACGACGGTGCAGGAGCTCTGCGTCAAGTCCGTCAAACCGGGCGTCAGCCACTTGCAGATCAGCTTGTCTGCAGTAATCGCCTGGACCGCACCGCCGTTGAGCGGAACGATGATAAGGCCATTGGTATAGATCGGACGAGAGGTATAGCTCACCTTGGAGGCAAGCGGCGCAGAGGCAACCTTTTTGCCCGTGGACGAATCGATCTTAATGAGCTCGTTCTCGGTCGCGATGTACACAAAACCGTTAGCGATGACAGGTTCGCTGCAGTTGGCATACTGCTGACCAGACTCGGCCTTCCAATCGAAGGCCCACTTAAGACCGGCGGCCTGCGCAGGCGTCTTGGCATCCGTTACGGTCGAACCGTTGCCACTGTTGCCGTAGCCGGCCCACTCGGCATCCCAATCAGGAGTCGTCGCGCTCGGGTCCACGACAATCTTGTCGGGATCGGGCATGGCCGAATCGTCGGTGGTATAGGCAAGCGTAACCTTATCGCCGCTCTTGAGCGTAATCTGATTGGCGCAGAGTAAGGAGGGCTCTCCGTTGATATACAGGTGCCAATATTTATTGGTCGCAGCATCCCAGGCATACGGCTTGTGATCGAACGGCGAGTTGATGGAATTGAGGAACCAGTACTCACCACTCTGGGAGCCGTTGTACGTAACGCCCTTGGCCTTCAGGACCGTCTCAATAAGGTTCTGGGCAGTAGAACCTTCGGGCAAAGAAACATTGCTTGCCGAGCCCCAGCGAGTATTGTTGCCGTTGACATCGGGACCGATAACATCGACAGACCCAAGAACCTGGCCAGGAAGGGCATCGGCGTCAGCACCATACATAAAGGTGACGGCATCGCCTTCTTGGAGCTCATAGGCACCGGCGCCAACGTCGGCGAACTTGCCATTTACGTAGAATTTCCAATAGCTCTTGGTCGCAGCATCCCAGCCATAGGACTTACTGTCGAACGGCGAAGTAATGCCGTTGAGGAACCAGCCCCAAGACTCTTCACTAGCATCGAGAGTAAGGCCGGTCTGCTCAAGGAGATCCTTGGCAGTAGAGCCCGCCTTGAGACTTGTCTGGCCCGTCGAAGCCCAAACCTGCTGCTTGCCGTCCTTGTCCTTACCAAGGACCTGAACGGAAGCATGGACGGAATCGGACGGCAACTTGTCGCCCCAGCCACCGTAGAACCACGTAACGGTATCGCCAGCATGAATGGTGACATTGTCTGCCGTGTAGTCGCTCGACTTGCCGTTGATGAACAGCTGCCAATAGGTCGAATAATCTTGGGGCGTACCCAGCTCAACACCGTTGTACTTAAGGCTCAGAATGAAGGAGCCAGCAGCAACGGCGTCGATGTCATTCGCCTCAAGCGCGACCTTCGTAAGGTCAAGTGCGCTCGAACCGGACGTCACCACATACTGCGCGTTATCGACCCAAGTCTGAGTCTTGCCCTGGGCATCGCGACCAATGACGGTCACATTCGCAGCAAGCTGGTCCTTAACGACAGGGGATGCGCTACCAGCCGTATAGGCAAACTCAATCTTCTGCCCCGGGGCGAGCTTAACGCTGCTCGCGCCAACCGAGGAAGACACGCAGTCGACGAACAGCTGCCAGAAGGCATAAGTCGTCGGATCGTAGGCAAGCGTGCGGCCATCGCTCGGAGACGTGATGCTCTTGAGGTAGAACCCATATGCCGTGTTTGCATCGTAGTCTGCCTTGAAGCCCGTCTTCTCCTGCAGCTTAATGAAGGCATCCGCAGCCGTCGCGCCCTCGTCGAGCTTGAGCTGCGTAGGTGCCACCCAGGTCTGAGCCTTGCCGTCGGCATCGGTGCCGATAATCGAGAACGAGACCTCGACCTGCTTCTTAGCGACATCGCCGGTTTCTGTCGGGTTCTCTGTCTGGACGGCAGTCGCGGCGGCAGATCCTGCTTGGCCAGTGGATGCCGTCGAAGACTGCTCGCTCGTGGCAGGGCTCTCCCCCATCGCCGAGCCTTCGTCGCCAGTTGCTGCCTCTGTTGTGACGGCACTGGCTGCAGGCGCGCTCCCGGAATCCGAAACCTCGGCGCCGCTCTGCTCAGCGGCACCGCCCGCAAGCGCTGCGCCCTCGCCCGGCGTCGCAGCCTGAGCCACAGCCTCGGCAATGCCCTCGGCGCCCTCGGCCCACAGCTGAGACGGCGTGGTGCCAAAGGCCATCGCGAAGGCCAGGAATGCCACCAGGCCGCGCTTGGCTACACCGCGTGCAATCGCGCCACGGCGATGCAACGAGGCGCGCTCACGCTCGTCCTCAACCATACCCATTTGTCCCCCATTGTCTGTACTTGGAGCGTTGCCTTGAGGCTGCCCCACGTCATCGCGCATGTTACGCTCGAGTTCCCCCATCGGGGTCCCCCTTCCCTCCAGAGCCCTATGCACACCGGCGGCATACGCCGCAGCCGCATGCAAGATGGGAGGCGATCCGACTTAACCTTAACGGCTCAGGCGCGTCGTCCGATCTGCGACGCGAACATCCCGAGCCAAGAGGAATTACGGTTACTGGTACAGCCGGGGACTTGCACCCCGATTCTCCCAAATGCGCAGGAAAACCGCGCGTTCGTGCGTCTCCGCACCACCATCTAGGCCATCGATTATTACCGTCAAAATGGTATCACGCAAAAGGGCCCCGCACACAGGCGAAGCCCAAGGTAAAAGCTATTGTTTGCGATAGGAAAATGCGGTGACGGTCGCAGCCTCTAGTGCTTGCCGCCGTGACTGTTGAGCCAGATATTGCGGCCCAGCATAAGCGCCAGCACCAGCGCGCTCACGTAGCCAAAGAAGCCGATGACCGGAATGCCGAGGACAACCGGCTCGATGCGCGCGTAGTACACCACCGACGAACCGATAAACAGGCCAGCGATAACGATAGCCATCGACATACGGTCGATAATTCCGCCCAGCTGTCGCAGTGCCTTATCGCTGCTCATGATCTGCGTGTTCACCTTAAGCTGGCCGCGCGTGAGCATGCGCGAAGCCAAGCCCAGATACTCGGCCGCCTCGAGCGAGCCTTTTGCCGCGCGATAGCTGCTCGCGGCAAAATCGCGTCCCATATCACGCACGCGCGCATAGGTGCTCTTCTCGTTTTTGATGTGCGTCTGGATAATCTGGATCATGTTGACGTTGGGCATGTACTCGGTCAGCAAACCCTCGAGCGTCACCATGCCGCGCGCGAACATCGTCACCACGCTCGGCAGCTCAACATCGTTTTTGCGCGCCAGGTTTAGCAGCGAGGTCAAAAACTCGCCGATATCCAGATCCTTCAGGTCAAGACCCGCAAAGTCGGCGACGATAAAGTCCAGGTCGGACAAAAAGGCCGAATGATCTAGCTCAGCCGAGTCGCCACGCGTCACGGCGAAGCGCATGAGCGAATCCTTGAGCTTGGGCACGTCACCCTCGGCCACGGCGAAAATCATGTCCTTAACGATGCCACGATCGTGGCTCGACATGCGTCCGACCATGCCCAAGTCGATAAAGTAAACGATGCCGTCCTTGAGAATGATGTTTCCC
Source organism: uncultured Collinsella sp. (assembly GCA_905211615.1). Classification (GTDB taxonomy): domain Bacteria; phylum Actinomycetota; class Coriobacteriia; order Coriobacteriales; family Coriobacteriaceae; genus Collinsella. The sequence continues at coordinate 8,655 of CAJMBB010000073.1, forward strand.
GCATGCGGGTCGGCATGGAAAAAGCCGTCGTCGAGCACCTGCGTCGAGTAGTCCTCGACAATCGCAGCACCGATCTTTTCCAAGTCATAGCCCTCGGCCACCAAGCGTTCAGGATCGGCGATCGAAATGCCGTCGACGTAGTCCATAACCACCACGTGCTCGGTGCACAGGTCCAGATAGGATTTAGGGCACGTCACGCCATGAACGCTCTTATGGAACTCGTAGAAGTCGTTGAGGTTTTTGGCCTCGGCCAAAAAGTTGGTCTCCTCGCGAAACGAGGTCCACAACTCCTCGACTACGCCGTGCAGGTCAACGAATTGATCGGTGTTGACAAACTTGGAAACGATGCGCACCACCGAGCGAATGATATCGATGTCCTGTGCCATAACCTGCTGCGCACCGGGGCGCTGCACCTTGACGGCCACGTCCTCGCCCGTCACCAGACGAGCGCGGTGCACCTGCGCGAGCGATGCACTACCAAGCGGATTGGGGTCGATCGCATCGAACATCTCCCCCAGGCGCAGGCCGTATTCTTCTTCCAGACAGCTGAGTACGACCTCGTACGGCACCGGCTCCACGTCGGAGCGCAGACGACGCAGCTCGTCGCAAAAGCGCTGCGGCAGAATCTCGGACCGGTTGGCCAAAATCTGCCCCATCTTGACGAACATGGGGCCGAGTTCCTCGAGCAGGCGGCGCAAACGAACCGGCGTGAGGTTATCCCACACGCGGTACTTTTTGACCAGGCGAACAATCTGCCCAATGCGTTCGCGACGACCCGCCGGCGTGAGCTGGTATTCCTCGTCCGGCGCCATCGCGTCGGGCTCCTCGGGCACCATATCGACAGCGCGCGGCTTCTTGCGAGCGCCCG
>CAJMBB010000074.1 GCA_905211615.1 uncultured Collinsella sp.
CATCCGGTTCCACCGGGCCGCGCGGCAAGGAGATATATTGCCAGACCGGAGGGGCACCGTGGGCGGGAATCGCGCACTCCATAATTTGTTCACAAATGAATAGGTCCCTCAGTCGCATCACTGAGGTTAAAACTGAAGCATTGGCTTCTGATATTGGCGATGACCAGCTGTTTTATGAGTATTGAGACATCGGTCATCTCTGGAGCGCTACTTTACCCCAAAGGCATCAGCTATTTGTTTCCCATCGGTAAAAGGCGGGTTTTGTTCGCCAAGCGTTCTTATATATAGATAGATACGGGTTCGAACCCGTGCACCGGCAACAAAAAAAGCGACCAACCGGAGTCGATCGCTTTCTATTCTATGGTGGGCCGTCAGGGGTTCGAACCCTGGACCTTGGGATTAAAAGTCCCCTGCTCTGCCAGCTGAGCTAACGGCCCGCGGGTGGCATTGTACCACGGTCTGGGACTATTCCCAACTCCATTGGCCGTTCTGGAAAATCACAACTTCACGTCCATCAGGCGTAATGCCCGTAATATCGATATCGTCCGTGCCGATCATAAAATCGACGTGCGTGCTCGAGACGTTAACGCCATGCTCCAGGAGCTCCTCCTTGGACATGTCATACCCACCCTCGATGCATTCGGGGAAACCGACACCTAGCGCGAGATGGCAGCTAGCGTTCTCGTCATAGAGCGTATCGTAGAACAGTACGCCACTTTCGCGGATCGGCGTGTTCTTGGAAATGAGCGCGACCTCTCCCAGGTGAGCAGCGCCCTCGTCAGTATCGATGATACTTGCGAGCGTTGCCTTGCCCACGCGGGCGTCGTAGTCCACCACGCGGCCGCCCTCGAACTTAATCCAAAAATCGTCGACTTTATTGCCGTGGTGGATGAGCGGCATGGCCGAGTACACGATACCGTCGGCGCGCATGCGATCGGGCGAGGTGAAGACTTCCTCGGTGGGAATGTTGGGGAAGAAGGGGTGTCCATCGGGCGTCTTGCCCTTGCCGCCGGCCCACTCGTGACCCTTCGTCATGCCAATCGTCAGATCGGTTCCATTTGCCGCGGTGTAATGCAGGTAGTCGAAACGATTGTCGTTCAGGAAACGCAAGTTCTTTTCGAATGCGGCGTCATGGAGTTCCCAGTCGCTCTCTGGGTCCTGGCCATCGGCGCGCGCGGTGTGCAGAATCGCATTCCACAGCTTATAGATTGCAACCTCATCAGCGTCTCCCGGGAACACCTCGTGCGCCCAAGCCACGACCGGAGCGCCGGCGATGCACCACGGATTGATGTTGTAATCCAGTCCACGGCGGAAAACTTTGCACTGCGTATTCCTCGCCTTGGATGCCGCGGCCGGCTTGGCTGGATCGATGCCCTTGAGGGCTGCAGGATCCGCACCCTCGATAAAGACAAAGCAGGCACCATCCTGGGCCAAGGAATCCAGCTGCATGCGCTTCCACTCGGGCGTCTGCTCAAAATAGCTTTTCTCGACATGCTCGTACGTGAGCCTCGTCACGGCATCATCGGCCCAAATGACCGTCACGTGGCCGGCGCCGGCAGCATAGGCCTCCGCGACCACCACGCGCGCAAACGGCGCGCACTCGACCGGAGACTGAACGACGACCTCCTGGCCGGGCTTGACGTTTACGCCCTTGCGGACGACCAGGCGCGCGTAGTTTTTAATCTTGGGCTCCAGGGCCTTCATGCCCTCCAGAGCCTCTTCGACCGTCAGGGCAGCTCGAATCATGTGCCACTCCATCTATCTATAGAACAGTAAAAAGGCGCGCCGCAAAAACGACGCGCCTTATATCTTAGCGATAAGTATGTATGCAAACGCTACTTCTTCTTGGAGTCCTTCTTGTCCTCCTCGGCAGCCGCGCGCTCAATAAGAGCGTTGAGCTTGTTCTCGGACATGCCCTCAGCCTGTGCGCGGTACATGTTGCGCAAGGGACGAATACGAGCGAAGTCATAGATAAAGTCGCCCAAAATGATGACGTAGGACAAAACAATGCCGACCATCTGGACAGGGCTGGACACCATGCCAGCGGGAGCGAAGTACAGCGAGGCCCAAATTGCCACGACGAGCACCATGCCAATGGCGAGCACAATCCACCAGATGCGACGGCGCTTGGTGTAGTCCTCGTCCTGCTTGAGGAGGATATTCGACACCGTATAGATGCGGTCCTCCTTGGCGCGCTGCTTAGCCTTGCGGGCGCGCTTCTCCTCTTTAGAGAGGCCCTCGAGGTTCTCGCCCTTCTCGAGCTCTTTGCGGCGTGCCTTAGACGAAGCCGGCACGACGCGAACGGAGCTCGCTGCTTGGCGGGCGGGCTTAGCAGATGCGGCAGACTTGCGCGCAACCCCGGTAACTTCGTGGGATTGCGTGCGCTTGTTCGTGGCGCTACGGGTACTCACTTATGCGTTCTCCTTCATGCTTGTGAACTGGGAGCCCGTGATGATCTGGAAGGCCTCGCGATAGCGCTCGGACGTGCCATCGATGACCTCGGCGGGCAGGTGCGGGGTCTCCCCCGTCATATCCCAGTTGGCCTTGAGCCAATTGCGGACGAATTGCTTGTCGTAGCTAGGCTGGATCTTGCCCTCCTCGTAGCTGGCAGCAGGCCAGAAACGGCTGGAGTCGGGCGTGAGACACTCGTCGATCAGCGTGACCTTGCCATCAATAACACCAAACTCGAACTTGGTGTCGGCGATGATGATGCCACGGGTCGCGGCGTACTCGGCGGCAGCCTTGTAGATCTTGAGAGAAAGGTCACGAATCTGCGTGGCGATGTCCTCGCCCACGATCTCGCAGCAACGCTCGAACGAGATGTTCTCGTCGTGGTCACCGATCTCGGCCTTCGTGGACGGCGTGAACAGCGGCTCAGGAAGTTTGGAAGCCTCGGTCAGGCCCTCAGGCAGCTGGATGCCGCAGACAGTGCCGTTCTCGTCGTAGGTCTTCTTGCCCGAACCGGTCAGATAGCCGCGGACGATGCACTCGATAGGAATCGTCTGGGCCTTCTTAACCAGCATGGCACGGCCAGCGAGGTAGTCACGATACTCAGCAAACTCCTCGGGGAAATCCGCCGGGTCGATGGAAACGAGATGGTTGGGGACGATGTCGGCAAACTTATCGAACCAGAATGCCGAGATGCGATTGAGTACCTCTCCCTTAAACGGGATCTCGTCGGGAAGAATGAAGTCGAACGCAGAAATGCGGTCGGTGGCGACCATCAGCAGGTTTTCACCGGCATCGTAGATATCACGAACCTTGCCACGGGAATCCGGACGACGCTCCATCGTTGTCACGTGAGTCACTCCTTACCTAAATACGACAGAAATGCGGGTTCTTTCCCGCATGTTTTCGCAAACTCGGAGCGGCAGGGACGCGGCCCCTCCTTCACCGAATAGCGAAAAGCTAGTGCTCCATTGTAGTAGATGCCGCGTCTGCCGTGTGCTCGCGGGGCAGATGAATTGTAAAAGTCGTACCCTTTCCAAGCTCCGACTCCACGGATATGTAGCCATGGTGACGCTCGACGATCTGCTTGGTCACGGCGAGGCCAACGCCCAGGCCGCCAGCTTCGCGGGCGCGGCTGGCATCGGCGCGCCAAAATCGTCCGAAGATACGCGACAAATCGTCCTTGGCAATACCGATACCGGTATCCGAAACGGCAATACTGACATGTTTGCGGTCGCTGAGCACCGACACCACGACCCAACCGCCCTCGGGGGTGTAGCGCATGGCGTTGCTCATGAGGTTGATAACACATTGCGTGATCATGTCGGGATCGGCCTCGACGACATCGTCGTGACCCTGGGTCTCGTCCGCAAAACGCAGGCGCAGATCGCGGTCGACAAACAGGCGCTCCTGGGCATTGACGATGGAACGCACGAAAGGAACCATGTCCACCGGCTCAAGGTTGAGCGGAGCCGTGCTGTTTTCCATGCGCGACAGGTCGAGCATCTGCTGCACCAGACGAGCCAGGCGACGCGTCTCGGAAGCAACGGTCTCCAAATGCTCATCGTCGGTGGGATACACGCCATCCTGCATGGCCTCGACCGTTGCGAGCATGGCCATAAGCGGCGTGCGAAGCTCGTGTGCAACGTCTGAGGTCAGGCGCTTCTCGTGTTTCATATCCTTCTCGAGCGAGGTGGCCATCTCATCGAAGGTCTCACCCAGCTGATCGATATCGTCATCACCGCGCAGCCCCGTGCGAGCCGACAGGTCGCCGTCACGGATTTGCTTTGCGGTACTGGTGATGCGATGAATCGGTTTGGTGAGCATGCGCGACACGAGCGATCCGATAACGACCGAAATGCAGATTGCAACAACCGCGGCGAGGGCCATGGCGTTAAAGGTCTTCTCCCTAAACGCAGAGTCCGCCTTGGTGAGCAGAGCGTCGGAGCCGATGGCCCACAGCTTTACCTGTCCGACATGCTCGCCGGAAGACGTTACAATCTCGACGTTAGCAACGCTATCGGAGTCGGTTGGAGCAGACGAGACCGGGCTATGCGATGCCCTCTTGCCGCTCGTGTCGTCGGTCGTAGCCTGGTTTTCGCGTACATCGGCGGTGGCGCTTGCCGAGGGCCAGGAATCGTCATAAACGATCACGCCCTTTTTATTGACGACCTGCATGCCCAGATCGTCGGAAACCAAACTCGACGTTGCGACCGTGCGCAGTTCTCCCGCGGTCCAAGAGCCGTTTTCCTCATATGAGGTCGCCAACTTCTCGGCAGCGGAATTTGCGATTTCGACGATATTGGAGCGTGTGTAATCCGAAAAGACCGTGCCCCACACAACAGAGACAACGCCCACCAGCACCAATACCGTCATGAGCGATGTCAGAGCAAAAGCAAGTGCCATGCGCGAGGGATAGCTCATCGTTGGCCGTGAATCGGAACGAGGCGTGTTCCAACTAGCCTTGGAACCCGCCTCGCTCTCCTGCTTGTGCTTTTGTCCGATTTCAAAGCGCGCAGGTGTCATATGTGATTTCCCTATTTCTCGTCCGACTTATCGGTCTTGGCCGGAGCCTCGAAGCGATAGCCGACACCATGGACGGTGTAGAGCCACTTGGGCTTCTTGGGATCATCGCCCAGCTTGGCGCGAAGATTCTTCACGTGGCTATCGATGGTGCGCTCATAGCCCTCAAAGTCATACCCGAGCACTTTCTCGACCAGCTCCATGCGGTTATACACACGGCCGGGATGACGGGCAAGTGTGGTGAGCAGCTTGAACTCGGAAGCCGTCAGATCGACTTCCTTGCCCTCGACCAAGATCTTGTGGCCCGAGATATCGATGACCAGATCGCCGAAGTCGAGTACCTCGACGGCGGGCTCGTCGGCCTGATGGGCACGGCGGAACAGAGCGCGAACGCGGGCGACGAGCTCGCGCGGCGAGAACGGCTTAATCAGATAGTCGTCGGCGCCGAGCTCAAGACCGATAATACGGTCCTCGATCTCGCCCTTAGCCGTCAGCATGATGATGGGGACATCCGAGGTATCGCGAATGGTGCGGCAAACGCGCTCGCCGGGGATCTTGGGGAGCATAAGGTCGAGCACGACCAGGTCGAACTGATGCTTCTCGAACTCCTCGATCGCGGACTGGCCGTCGCCGACGCCCACAACCCAGTAGCCTTCGCGCTCGAGATAGGCAGCGACGGCGTCACGGATTGCCTTCTCATCCTCGACCAGCAGAATCTTTTTTGCATCTGAAGCCATAACACGGCCCCCCTGTCTCAATTAGCTAAGAACAAGCCCATTTTAACGCACCTGAGCCCGCCAGATGCCGCTATGACGCGGCAGCTCGGCGGGCGGTACTCACAATTACAACGCGTTTATTCCCCTGTTGGCGCCTTTTTAACCCCTCTAAGCTTAAAGAGAGAATAGGCGTGCAGTGACCGTCTCTGGTATACCCTGGCTGTTGCGCACCGTGGCGTACGTAAGGAATGAGTCCGATTTTCCCGCCGTAGCTGGATAATCGCCATACTCCAAAGCGCGGTCGGGCGACAGCAGCGAGCCATAGGTCTTGGCAGAGGTGTCGATCAGGAAATGCGACGCCTGTACCTTAACAAGGTATTTATTCTTCTTGCCAGCCGCACATGCGAGCGGCTCGCGTGACAGGAAGAGGTACGGCCCTCCTTCATTACCGATATACGTGCCCATATTGCCCAGGCTGCCCACGCCACTATAGGCCGCCTCGATAGAAAACACGAAGGTATCGCCCATATATACGGCCTCGAAAGGCAAAACTGACGAAGGAAGGACCAACTGGGCACGCTTGGTGTTGTTGCCGTCGGTCAGATCGATTGCCGTTATGCCGTAGTAGACGCCCTCGTCGTTGCGGACACGCGGCGAGATGGTCAAAATGCCGTCGCTCGCGCGCGGGGCCGATGCAAAGCGGCCCGTCGATTTCCAAATTGTCTCGGCCTTGGATTCATCAAGTGAGCGACGATAGCAAAACGAATCGCTACTCGTTTTATTGCCACCTGCCGAGGGCATTTTATACCAGATGACTGATGACCCGAACGCCGTAAACAGCGGCGGATCATAGTCCTTGCCACCTCGATCGAGCTCAACCACGTCGCCAGAGAGCGAAGCGCCCGACAGATTTTGACCGTAGAGCTTCCACGATGAATTGGCAAAGTTCATCTCAACCCACGCGAATACGCTGTCGCCGGCACGGACATCGTAGAATGCATATCCCGTGCCCTCGATAGGATCCTCGATTAATGTGGTAAGCGAGCCATCGCCCAGGTTGAGCACACCGAGTGTGTTGGCGTGCAGTGCCGATGCGGGCGCCATCATCGCCGCGGCGTAATCGCCGTCGCAGTAGTACAGCAGCGTACCCAGAGGCAGCGTCCATGACGCCGCCGGCTCAAGATCGATGTCGACTGCCTCGTACTCATCCGTAATCGAGATGATTTTGGAATCATCCTTGATAACCTGCGGCTCGCCGGCGGCATCATCGCTGGTGCCCGTTTTTTTCGAGCATCCGGCAAGCACCGTGGCAGCGCCCGCGGCAGCCCCACCGAGTACAAAGCCGCGACGCGATATTCCGTTCTTGATGTGATCGCCGATACCCATTAGGCGATCTCGGCGCGAGCGGCCTCGATGGCGCGCGTAAGCTGGTCGGCGCAGGAGGTCTTTTTCATACCGCAGGTATTACCGGCGAGAACCTCGATTACGCGATCGGCAGGAGCGCCCTCGACCAGCTTGGAGATTGCCTTGAGATTGCCGTCGCAGCCACCGGTAAACTCAACGCCTATCACCTTGTTGCCGTCATCGGAAAGGTCAAGGTGAATATTGCGAGCACACACGCCCTGAGGCTTGTAATCAAACGAAATCATGCGATCCCCTCTCAGAATGTTATTCGAGACGACTATTATCCCCGTCTTTCCTTAAATGCAACGAGGCGCTTTGCCGGCAACACACATTACCAGCAAAGCGCCCTAAAAAGCTAACGTTATGCCCGAACCTACTCGAAGCTCAGCTGCTCCAGACGATCAAAGACCGTGTCGATACGGGTGAGGAAGTCCCACGGATCAAAGATCTCGTCGAGCTTCTCCTGACTGACGGTGCAGCGCGGGTCGGCCTCGAGACGCTCCTTAAAGGTGGGGCCGGAGACACAATCCTGTACCTCGTGCCAGGTTGCCATGGCGTTCTCTTGCACAATGGCGTACGCGTCCTCGCGGGTGATGCCCGTATCGACGAGGGCGAGCAGCACCTTGGAGGAGAAGATGAGGCCGCGCGTCTTGTTGAGGTTGGCCATCATGCGAGCGGGATACAGCTGCAGGCCGTCGATAACGCGGATGAGGCACTGGAACATGTGGTCGAGGGCGATGAAGCTGTCGGCCTGGGCGACGCGCTCGGCAGAGGAGTGCGAAATGTCACGCTCGTGCCACAGGGCGACGTTATCGAAGGCAACCTGGGCGTTGGACTTCACGACGCGCGACAGACCGCAGACTTTCTCCATGGTGATGGGGTTGCGCTTGTGCGGCATGGCGGAGCTGCCCTTTTGGCCCTTACGGAACGGCTCCTCGGCCTCGAGCGTATCAGTCTTCTGCAGGTTGCGGACCTCGGTAGCGATGCGCTCGCAGGTGGCCGCGGTGGTGGCGAGAACGCCGGCGAGATAGGCGTGATGGTCGCGGCTGATAACCTGCGTGGACAGCGGGTCGTGAACCAGGCCCAGGTGCTCGCAGACATACTCCTCGACAAACGGCTCGATGGAGCTGTACGTGCCGACAGCGCCCGAGATGGCACCGAAGGCAACATTCTTGCGAGCGTCCTCAAGACGATCCAGATCGCGCTTGAGCTCCCAGGCCCAAGAGCCAAACTTCATGCCGAAGGTCATCGGCTCGGCGTGGATGCCATGAGTGCGGCCGGCACAGAGCGTGTTGCGCTCCTCGAAGGCACGACGCTTGCAAATCTCGCCGAGCTTCTTGACATCCTCGATGATCAGGTCGCAGGCCTGGGTGAGCTGGTAGCACAGGGCCGTGTCGCCCAGATCGGAGCTGGTCATGCCATAGTGAACCCAGCGGCTGGGCTTGGGGTCGCCCTCGGGAACATCGGCATCGATGTATTCCTTCATGTTGGTCAGGAAGGCAATGACGTCGTGGCGCGTGACTTCCTCGATCTCATCGACCTTCGCCTTCTCAAAGTTGGCATGGTCGCGGATCCACTGGGCCTCGTCTTTGGAAATACCGATCTTGCCGAGCTCCGCCTGGGCCTCGCAGGCCAGAACCTCGATCTCCTGCCAAATGGCGTACTTGTTCTCGAGGGAGAAGATGTGTCCCATCTCCGGGCGGGTATAGCGATCGATCATAGCGGCTCCTTTTTGGTTATTGGCACGTTGGTCGTAACCCAACCATTGTACCGTGCGCAGGTGCAAGTATGGGCAGCAGGCATTAACCTAACATTTTGGAATTGGAGCGGGCAACGGGACGTCTGCGTATTTGCTTCGCAAATACGCACCGGCTTCAGGCGAGCCCCTCGGCCTCACGAAGCCGCGGGGGAAGACTTTGTTGAATTGGCCGTCCCCATGTCTCCCGCACTCGATGGAGCGGGCAACGGGACATCCGCGTATTTGCTTCGCAAATCCGCACCGGCTTCAGGCGCCTGTCGGCGCCTTCGCCTGCTCGCTGCAAACGCTTCGCGTTTGCTTTACGCTCGCACCCTGTCGGGTTCGAGTCCCGGCGCTTTATTGAAAAAAGCACGGCACCGTAATGGCGCCGTGTTTGTGCTTCTAGCTGGAGCGGGCAACGGGACTCGAACCCGCGAGTGTCAGCTTGGGAAGCTGATGCCTTACCACTTGGCGATGCCCGCATATGTGGGGGATAGTATAACGCGGTTGTCTTGTTCGATACAAGAGTGGCGATGCTTTTTTTGGCTCTTCGGTGGTTTCTGTGGGAGAGATTCCGGCATAGGCCCAGCTCAG
>CAJMBB010000075.1 GCA_905211615.1 uncultured Collinsella sp.
GGCATGACCAGAAGGTCTATGCCGTCCTCTTTTCATGCCAATTTGTTCGCTCTGGCGCCCGCTCGCCGGCATTACTAAAACATCGATGTTACCGTGGTCCAAACTAGTCGTTGGGGGCGTTCTTGTTTGACCAGTCGTTTAAGAACGTCCCCGATGACTATTTGAATTGCTAATTTGTGCGGGTTGTGGTTTTGTGACCTGCTGAAATTAAAGATACTGTACAACTGTACGTTAATTCGTCTTCGTAGTATATTGCTACCCGCAAAACTCAATACCATTGTGCTCTGAGACGCTAAAGCGCTTACGTACAATGGTTATCGATAGTACGATTCGATTCAACGACAGGATGGATGGTCCAAGCGTGAGTCTCGGCAGCAAACTATCCAATGCAAAGGTCTCCTTTGCGATATTTAAGCGCGACATTAAGCGACTGCTTGTGAACCCCGTCGCCTTGGTGGTTACCCTTGGCGTGTGCGTTATTCCCTCGCTGTATGCCTGGTACAACATCGTGGCCAACTGGGATCCGTACGGAAACACCCAGGGCATCAAGATTGCCATCGCCAACAACGATCGGGGCACCCAAAACGACCTGGTGGGCGAGCTCAACGCGGGCGATCAGGTCGTCGATCAGCTCAAGGAGAACGATCAGCTGGGCTGGACCTTCGTCGATTCTGCGGCCGATGCCAAAGAGGGCGTCGAGAGCGGTGAGTACTATGCGGCCATCGTAGTCCCCAAGAACTTCTCGGATAACCTGGTTTCGATGCTCGACGGCAACTACCATCAGCCCAAGCTTACGTACTACGTCAATGAGAAGAAGAGCGCTATTGCGCCCAAGGTTACCGACACCGGTGCAAACACCATCGAGGAGCAGATCAACTCGGAATTTGTCTCCACGGTGGGCGAGACCGTTGCCAGTATTGCCAAGGATGCCGGAGTCGATTTAAAGGACAAGGCAACCCAGACTCAGGATTCGTTGGCCGGTTCGGTATCAGAGGCTTCCGATACGTTGGGCGAAGTGCGTGATTCGATTGGCGACATGAATGCCGCCATCGATAAGACGAGTGGTTCCATTGCCTCGGCAGATGCGGCACTTGCCGGTCTGCAGGGTCAGGCGCCGTCGCTGACGCAGGCGATCTCCCAGGGCAATGACCTGCTGGGCGAGGCTCGCGCCACGGCGGGCAGCTCTGTCGCCTCGCTCTCCAAGGCGCTCTCGGAAGGCAGCCTTGCGCTCACCAAGACGTCAGCCTCCGCAAACGCTGCGATTGGCAAGCTGACGGGCACGGTCGCATCTACGACTACCCGTATCGACAACTCGCTTGAGTCTCTCCAAGCGACGATCGACCACAATAAGGCCGTTATCGGGCACTTGGAAATTCTCGTCAATGACACGTCGACAGGTTCCAAGGAAATTGACGCGCGCATTGTATCGATCATCGATTTGCTCCGCGAGCAGAATGAAAAGCTTCAGAGCATCAAGGACGGTCTGTCTGCGCAGTCGAGCGCCATGGCGAATGACGCTGCGGCTGTCTCGGGTGCCAGCGACGCTATCAATAATGCAATTCAGACCGGTGCGACCAACCTTGGCCAGGCTCAGACGGACCTGGGTCAAAACGCGCTGCCGAAGGTCTCGAGCGCACTTGATTCGTTTGCCGCCGTCTCGGGTGATCTGACGGGAATCGTGTCTGGCCTCACGCCTACTATTGCAAGTGCGCGCGGTACACTTTCGCAACTCAACGCCACGCTCGGTCAGGCCAAGACCACGCTGTCCCAGACCGATGCCTCGCTTGCCAAGGTCCAGGACAAGCTCGCAACCGCCGCCAACGACATCGCGGCGCTACAGACCTCCGAGTCCATGGGCGAGCTGGCCGGCCTGATGGGCGTCGACGTCGATGATGTTGCAGACTTCATGGCATCTCCGGTCGAGCTGACCTCAAAGTCAATTTACCCGGTCAAGAGCTTTGGTTCGGGCATTGCCCCGTTCTATACCAATCTGGCGCTGTGGGTGGGCGGCTACGTGCTTATCGCCATCTACAAGCTCGAGGTCGACCGCGAAGGCATCGGCAGCTTTACCGCGCGTCAGGGCTACTTTGGCCGCTGGTTGCTCCTGGTGATCCTGGGCGCGTTGCAGGCCATCATCGTTACGGTAGGCGATCTGGTGATCGGCGTGCAGTGCGTCAGCCCGCTGCTGTTCGTGCTGGGCGGCATCGCCATCTCGTTCACCTACGTCAATATCATCTATGCGCTGTCCACCACGTTTAAGCATATCGGCAAGGCTATCGGCGTCATTCTGGTTATCGTGCAGATCCCGGGTTCGTCGGGCATGTACCCCATCGAGATGATGCCAGGCTTCTTCCAGTGGCTGCACCCGCTGCTGCCCTTTACCTACGGCATCAATCTGCTGCGCGAGACGGTCGGCGGCATGTATTCGTTCAACTACCTGTTTAACCTGTGCATTCTGGGCGTGTTCTTGATCGTGGCGCTCTTTATCGGCCTGCAGCTGCGTCCGCTGCTGCTCAACCTTAACCTGCTCTTTGATAAACAGCTCTCCACGACCGGTATGATGATTTGCGAGTCCAACGACCTGCCGCGCCAGCGCTACTCGCTGCGCACGGCCATGCGCGTCATGCTCGATTCCGATTCGTACCGTCGCGAACTGCTCGATCATGCGGTCGCCTTTGAACATCGCTACCCGTACTACATCAAGGGCGGTTTTGCCGCCGTGGTGGGCGTTCAGGTCCTGCTCTTTGTCCTGTCGACGGTTCTCGATATCGACAATAACGGCAAGATCATCCTGCTTGTCATTTGGATCATCTCGGTTATTGCCATCTGCGGCTGGCTGATCAATATCGAATATATCCGAGCGAGCCTCAATACCCAGATGCGCATCTCGGCGCTTTCGGATGAGGACCTGCGTCGCGAGATGCGCGAACACACGGCCGCCATTCCTGCCGCCCGCCACATGTTTGGCCTCAACGCCAGCGAGCGTGGTGCCAAGGGCGGCGATCAGTCCACGGGCCGCTTGCCGCATATCGGCTCGCACCATAAATCTCAGGGCAGCGACAGCACAGCCACAAATGATGGAGATACCACCGCGCTTGGCAAGCACTCCAAAGGAGGTGAGGCATAAATGAAGAACATCCTGCATCTGTTTAAGCGCGATGTCCAAAACGTGTCTCGCTCCGTGATCGGCTTGGTTGTCGTGATGGGCCTCATTATCGTACCGTGTCTGTACGCGTGGTTTAACATCGCCGGCAGCTGGGATCCGTACGGCAACACCGGCAATCTTAAGATCGCCGTGGTCAACACCGATGAGGGTTACGAGAGCGATTTGATCCCCGTCGAGGTTAACGTGGGCGAAAACGTGACCGCCACCCTACGCGGCAACGAGAGCTTCGATTGGGTTGTGCTCAACAATCGCGAAAAGGCTATCGAGGGCGTTAAGTCGGGCGCGTACTATGCTGCCGTCGTTATCCCCAAAACGTTTAGCGCTGACATGATGACGCTTTTCTCGACCGACGTGAAACACGCCGATATCGAGTTTTACGAGAACCAGAAGGCCAACGCCATTGCGCAGATCGTGACCGAGAAGGGTTCGAGTGCCGTTCAGAGCCAGGTTAACGAAACTTTTACCGAGACCATTACGAGCATCGGTCTTAAGACGGTGTCCAGCCTGCTCGATTACATGAGCACCGACCAGGTCAGCAACTTTATCGCCAACCTGTCCTCGACGCTTGGCGATTCGATTGAGGACCTGCGAGACGTTCAGGCAAATGCTTCGTCGCTGGCGGGCATTTTGAGCTCCACGTCCGATTCGCTGACGTCGGCGAGCGGCATGCTCAAGCAGACCGGTGCCGTCGATGAGTCGACAAAGCAGCTCATGGAACATGCCAAAAGCGGCATCGATGATTCCAAAGAAGCGCTTAAGGCGGCAAACGATGCCATCGATGCCGCAATCGATGGAAGTGCGGGTTCGTTCGACAATGTGTCTGCCGAGCTCGCGAAGGCGTTCGACACCGCAAACCAGCATGTCGACCTTACGGTGTCCCAACTCAACGATGCCGCTGCGGCCCTCAATGCGCGCGCCAAGGATATCGATGCGATGGCCGATCAGCTCCGCAGCCTTGCCGACCAGGTGAGCGATGAGAATTTGAAGGACGGCCTCAAGTCCGCCGCGACGTCGCTGGGCAGAATCGCCGTTGAGTACCGCAACAATGCCAAGGATCTGGCGGCTACCGCGAAGTCTCTCTCCGATAGCATGGCCGAGGTCAACAACTTGCGTGCCGAGGTCGATCAGGCCATCGCTGATGCCAAGGCCGGCATCGCGGGCGCCAAGTCCGACTACGACTCCACGTTCTCGGTCAAGGCAAAGGAGCTCAAGAAGACGGTTTCAGGCATCCTGGACTCGCTGGATGGCATCTCGGGCGATCTGGATAGCGCCGTAGACGGCCTGACCGACGCATCCGGTTCGCTGGCAAAGGGCCTCTCCAAGGCTGCAAAGCTGGTCAACAAGGCTTCCGATCAGCTGGGTGAAGCGTCCGATAAGATCAGTGCCTTTAAGGACGAGCTCGACGGCGCCCTTATGTCGGACGATCTGGCCACGATCAAGACGATGATTGGCAATGATCCCGAGGGTTTGGCCGTGTCGCTTTCCGGTCCCGTCGCGCTCGATCGCAAGCCGGTCTATCCGATCCGCAACTACGGCTCGGCCATGGCGCCGTTCTACACGATTCTGTCGCTCTGGGTCGGCTCGATCGTGCTGGCGGCCATGATGAAGGTGTCGGTTGACGACGAACTCATCAATGAGTTAATCCCCGTGCGCTTGCACGAGATCTACCTGGGCCGCTACCTGTTCTTTGGCGGTCTGGCCCTGCTGCAGGCAACGCTCGTGTGCGCGGGCGACATCCTGTTCTTTGGCATTCAGTGCGACAACCCGCTGCAGTTTGTGCTGGCGGGCTGGGTCGCGAGTCTCGTGTTCTCCAATATCGTCTACACGCTTACGGTTTCGTTTGGCGATATCGGCAAGGCTTTGGCCGTTGTGCTGCTGGTCATGCAGGTCGGCGGTTCGGGCGGTACGTTCCCCATCGAGATGACCGGCCCTGTGTTCCAGGCGATCTATCCGTTCCTGCCGTTTACCCATGGCATTAACGCCATGCATGCCGCCATGGCTGGCGCCTACCATATGGAGTACTGGGTTGAGCTGGGCATTCTGGCGAGCTATCTGATTCCGTCGCTGGCCCTGGGCGTCGTCTTCCGCCGTCCGGTCATCAAAGCCAACGACTGGATCATCGAAAAGCTGGAATCAACTAAGTTGATCTAGTTCAGCCACGTAAACGCCGTCGGAACATCGAGATCTTCCAACCCGATGCTTTAGCGTAGTGAATTGCACGGGCTGCTTGGTTGTTGCTACAGTAGCGGGGCGTGCCGGGGGTCCGGTGCGCCCTGTTTTTATTTGACCATGAGGCGGCACGCAGCCATACGCGTGCGGACACCACGCCCAGATTGAGTGTGAGGATGTTCCATGGCCCAATACGCTGCCAACGAAATCGAAAACATGCCCGATAGCCCTGTCGCACGGGAGGACCTGGGCGCCGGCGGCACCTCCCGCGGCGCCGGCGCGCGTTCCCCGTTCTTCTGGAAGGTCTTGCTGCTATCGGTGGCGGTTATCTGGGGCTATTCCTTTACCACCATGAAAGATGCGCTCGACACCATTCCGGTGTTCGAACTGCTCTATATTCGTTTTCTTCCGGCTTCGCTGGTTATGTTCGCCATCTTCCACAAACGCATCATCGCGCACTTTAATGCCCGCAACCTTATCGTCGGACTTGGTATGGGCGCACTTATGTGGGGCGCGTACGGTTTGCAGACGATTGGCCTGGCACAGACCACGGCGGGCAAGAGTGCATTTTTGACGGGTACCTATTGCATCCTCGTGCCGTTTGCGAGCTACGTCCTAAGCGGCGAAAAGCTTACCCGTTACAACTTGGGCGCCGCGTTGCTGTGCCTGGCGGGCATTGGTCTGGTGGCGCTCGATAGCGTCGAGTTCAATGTCGGCGATGTCATCACACTGGGCGGTGCGGTCTTCTTTGCCATCCAGATGGCGGTGACGGCCAAATACGGTCGCAAGATGGACATCAACGTCATCACGTTTTGGATGTTTGTGGGCAATGGCGTCTTGAGTTTAATCACGTCGCTGCTATTCGAGACTCAGGCGCCCCTCTCTGCATGGACGCCGGATTTTATCGGTGTAATGGTCTTTCTTTCGGTGGGTTGTACGTGTGTGGCCCTGCTCGTCCAAAACGTCGGCTTGGCGCATGTCCCGGCCTCGACGGGCTCGCTGCTCCTTTCGATGGAGTCGCCTTCGGGTGTGCTGTTCTCGGTGCTGCTGATGGGGGAGGCGCTCACCTCGCGCCTGCTTTCCGGCTTCGCGCTCATCTTCCTGTCGATTATCTTGAGCGAGACGCATTTCGATTTCTTGCGCCGAAAATCACACCCGCAATTGTAAACAACTTGTTGCGCCGCCCTCCCAGGGCGGCATTTTTTATGTCATGCCTTTACAGTTGTGCCTTGCACTTTACGCTATCAAAGTGCGTGCTGCAAAAACGTTACTGGAGGGCATCTATGGCACCAGCTCTGTCCGATTTTCAACCGCAACCAGCGCCTCAGGCTACCACGGCGGCGCAGACCGCTATCGGCGATGGCCTGGTCAAAGAAGCCCAGGCATTTGCCGATGAGCTCGCTGCGTGGCGACACGATCTACACCAGATACCCGAGCTCGGTAACAATCTTCCGCAGACGTCTGCCTATATCCAGGCACGTCTGGACGAGATGGACATCCCCCATACCACGCTCGTCGACGGTTCCTGCGTCGTTGGCCTGATCGGTGCCGGTGCGGCCGCGACCGCTCAGGGCAATGGCACGTGCAAGGACGAGCAGGCCGGAACGGTCGTCATGCTCCGAGGCGATATGGATGCCCTACCCGTTGTCGAGGAATCCGGCGAGCCCTTTGCATCCACCAATGGCTGCATGCATGCTTGCGGTCACGATATGCACGCGACGGCGCTGCTTGGTGCGGCGCGCCTGCTCAAGGCTCGCGAGGCCGAGCTTGTGGAGGCCAACGCCACGGTGAAATTGCTGTTCCAGCCGGGCGAGGAGACCTTTGAGGGAGCACGCGCTGCCATCGCCGATGGCCTGCTGCAGAACCCGCGCCCTCAGGCGGCCTTTGCCATGCATGTCAACAGCCAGTCGCCGCTCGGCCTGGTGCTCTATGGGAGCCCGGCGCTTTCGGGCGTGTACGGTTTTCGCATCACGCTTCAGGGCAAGGGCGGTCATGGCTCGAGCCCCGAGATCTGCATCGACCCCATCACGGCCGGCGTCCATGTGCACCTGGCGCTCCAAGAGCTTATCGCCCGCGAGGTGCCGGCGGCCAAGGAAGTCGCACTTACCGTTGGTAAGTTTGCTGGAGGCTTGGCGGCCAACGTCATCCCCGACACCTGCGTGCTCGAGGGAACGCTGCGCGGCTTTGATGTTGAGCTCATGGAGCACCTCAAGACCCGCATCGCGGAGGTCGTTAACGGCGTTGCCACAACATATCGTACGCCGGCGACCATCGAGACGCTTTCGGATGTTCCGCCGCTTGTACTCGACAGCGATATGACTCAGGCGTCGCTTGGCTACGTGGGCGCAGTGCTGCCCAAGGCGGCTTTCTTGCCGCTTTTCCATGCCATGGCGAGTGAGGACTTCGCGCTTATCTCGAGCGAGATTCCGAGTGCGTACTTTACCGTGGGCGCGGCCGTAACCGACACGGACGAACACTTTGCCCAGCACCATCCCAAGGCACGTTTTAACGATGCCGAGCTGCCGCTCGGTGCCGCGGCTTATACCGCCGTCGCTTTGGGCTATATCGCCGACCACAAGGAGTAACCAATGCCCCAGCAGCGTAAGTTCTTCCCCGGCTGGCTCGTGGTGACCTCCGGCTTCGTGATCATGGCCACGTGCTACACGATTTTCGTCAACTGCATGAGCCTGTTCCAGCCGCTGATCGTCAGCGACCTGGGCATTTCCCTTGCGCAGTACAACATCTCCAATGCCATCTCCACCGTGGTGAGCGTCGTGGGTTCGCTCGTTATCGGCCATGTTGCCGATAAAGTGAGTGGCCGCGTATTGGGCTCGCTCACCGTTATCGCCACCTCGGCGGTGCTTGCTGGCATGAGCTTTGTCGGTGAGCTTTGGCAGGTCTACGTGCTCTTTGCCGTTTCTGGCTGCTTCGCCGTGGCCTCGACCCGTCTGCTCATTAGCCTGGTGACCGCCAACTGGTTTACCGCCAAACGCGGCCTTGCCATTTCCATCGCACTTTCGGGCTCGGGCTTTGGCGGAGCCATTCTCTCGCCGATCGTGAGCTCGCTTATCGTGAGTGTGGGCTGGCGCTCTGCGTTCCTGGTACTCGCTGCCGTCTGCATGGTGGCGGCACTGCCCATCACGGCCTACTCCTTCCGCACCAAGCCTTCCGAGATCGGCCTTAAGCCGCTCGGCGAGAACCCGGGCGATCCGTCCGTCTCGACGGCTGGCGACAAGGACGAGCACACGGCGCCGGAGGTTAGCGTCGGCTGGTCTCGTATCAAGAAGAGCCCGGCGTTTTGGCTGCTTGTCGTCGCCTTCCTCTTTATGGGGCTCGTTAACGGCGCCGTCTTGCCCAACCAGGTCACCAACATGACGAGCGTTACCGTCAACGGCGCCAAGATCGTCACGGGCGGTCACGATCCCATGTGGGCGGGTACTGTGCTTTCGGCCTACATGGTCACGGTCGTTATCGCCAAGATTTCGCTCGGCGCCATCTACGACCGCTTTGGCCTGCGCTTTGGCAATGTGTTGGGGTCCGTTGCGTGCATCGTCGCCTGCGTCGCCCTGTGCTTCCCCGCGACCGATCTTGGTCCCATCGTGGCTGCCGTGAGCTTTGGTATCGGAACGTGCATGGGCACCATTACGCCCACTATCGCCGCGTCCAAGCAGTTTGGCATGGCCGACCTGGGCAAGGTCACGGGCACTATTACCTCGCTCGAGATGGTCGGCGGCACCGTGGGTGCCATTGTCTCGGGCGTGCTGTTCGATGCCACGGGCTCCTTTGTGAGCACCTGGATTGTCTGCTTGGCGTGCTCGGTGATCATGCTGGCGTTCTTGCTGGCGTCTGAGCCCATCGCCGCCAAGCTGCGCGCAAGCGTGGCGGGGGAGTAGACGTCCGTCGCTCTTTGCTGTTCGCCCCGTTCTGTCCGTGGCTGCCTTGGAAGCCGAATGGATGCTCGTACCATCATTCGGTTTCCAAG
>CAJMBB010000076.1 GCA_905211615.1 uncultured Collinsella sp.
ACACGACGCCGGGCCCGGGCATGTCCCAGCTGCGGGCCCGGCACATAGGACAAAGGGACATCCCCTTTGTCCTATTTTTTGAGTTTTGGATTCCTTAGAAGGAGTTTGCACCATGAAGTTCTTTATCGATACCGCCAACCTTGACGAGATTGCTGAGGCCAAGAGCTGGGGCTGCCTGGCCGGTGTTACCACCAACCCGTCCCTGTACGCCAAGACCGGCGGCAAGCTTGCCGACTTTGAGCCCCATATGCTCAAGATTGCCGAGCTCTGCGAGGGCCTGCCCGTTTCCGCCGAGTCTACCGCTACCACTGCCGAGGGTATGATCGAGGAGGGCAAGCGCCTTGCCGCCCTCGCCCCCAACATCGTGGTCAAGCTTCCCGTGTGCGAGGCCGGCCTTGCCGCCTGCCGTGCGCTGGCCGATGCTGGCGTGCGCGTCAACATGACGCTCGTCTTCTCGCCGACGCAGGCCCTTATGGCCGCCAATGCCGGTGCTCGCTACATCAGCCCGTTTGTCGGTCGTTTCGATGACATCGCCGAGGACGGTATCTCGCAGCTCGACAACGTCGTGACCTGCATTAAGAACTACGACTGGACGGGCAAGAACGTCGACGACACCGTCGAGATCATCACCGCCTCGGTTCGTACGCCCAACCACGTGACCCAGGCCGCGCTACTCGGTGCCGATATTGCGACCGTGCCCATGGCCGCTCTCAAGAAGTGCCTGCATCATCCGCTGACCGACCAGGGCCTCGCCTCTTTTGAGGCTGACTGGCAGAAGGTCGTCGCTCAGGCTTAACGAGTGGATTGCCCCGGCATCGCGTCATCCGGTGCCGGGGTTGTTCTCAAGAGAGGAATTCGTATGACCAACCAGGAGCTGGCGAAGGTCGCCAATGAGGTCAGGAAGGGTGTCGTGACTGCGGTTCACGCGGCCAAGTCGGGACACCCGGGTGGATCGCTCGGTGCTGCCGACATCATGACGTATCTGTACTTTGAGGAAATGAATATCGATCCTGCCGACCCTCACAAGGCCGATCGCGATCGCTTTGTGCTCTCCAAGGGTCACGCGGCGCCGGGCCTGTATTCGGTGTTGGCAAATCGCGGCTATTTTCCCGTCGAAGAGCTCGAGACGCTCCGTCATATTGGCAGCCGACTGCAGGGCCATCCCAACATGAACGACGCCCCTGGCATCGATATGTCCACCGGATCGCTCGGTCAGGGCATCTCTGCTGCAGTTGGAATGGCGCTTGCCGCTAGGCACTGGGGCGACGGCTACCGTGTCTACACGTTGCTGGGCGACGGTGAGTGCGAGGAAGGCCAGGTGTGGGAGGCGGCCATGTTCGCCGGCAACCATGCGCTCGACAATCTTGTTGCCGTCGTCGACCACAACGGCTTGCAGATTGACGGCACGATCGATGAAGTCAACTCGGCCATGCCGCTCGCTGACAAGTTCCGCGCCTTTAAGTGGCATGTGATCGAGCTCGCCGACGGTAACGACATGGCGCAGATTGCCGCCGCCTTTGCCGAGGCCCGCAAAGTGAGCGACTCGCCCGTGGCCATTATCGCCGAGACGGTGAAGGGCAAGGGCGTCTCCTTTATGGAAAACCAGGTGGGCTGGCACGGCAAGGCACCCAACGATGAACAGTTTGAGCAGGCCATGGCCGAGCTCGCAGCAGCAGGGGAGGAGCTCTAATGGCAGACGTCAAGAAAGTCGCCACGCGCGTTAGCTATGGCGAGGCACTTGTCGAGCTGGGCAATGAGCGCGATGACTTTGTGGTTCTCGATGCCGACCTGGCCGCCGCCACGCAGACCGGTAAGTTTAAGGCTGCGCACCCTGAGCGCTTCTACGACGCCGGCATTGCCGAGAGCAACCTGATGGGTCTTGCCGCCGGCATCGCGACCACGGGCCGCGTTGCTTTTGCGAGCACCTTTGCGATGTTTGCCGCCGGTCGCGCCTACGAGCAGGTCCGCAATTCCATCGGCTACCCGCACCTCAACGTCAAGATTGGCGCTACTCATGCCGGCATTTCGGTGGGCGAGGACGGCGCCACGCACCAGTGCTGCGAGGATATCGCACTCATGCGCACGATTCCGGGTATGACGGTGGTCGTTCCCGCCGACGACGTCGAGGCTCGTGCCTGTGTGCGCGCCGCCTATGAGTTTGAGGGCCCGGTTTACATGCGCTTCGGCCGCCTGGCAACACCGGTCATCAACGACCACGAGGACTATGAGTTCAAGATTGGTCGCGGCGTGGTCGTGCGCGAGGGGTCCGATGTGACCATCATCGCTTGTGGCCTTATGGTCGCCGAGGCGCTTGAGGCTGCCGAGGCGCTCGCTGCCGATGGTATCGATGCCGAGGTCATCAACATGCACACGATCAAGCCGCTCGATGAGCGCCTGGTGGTTGCCAGCGCCAAGAAGACTGGTCGCGTGGTCACCGCCGAGGAGCATTCGATTATCGGTGGTCTTGGCGAGGCTGTGGCCTCGGTGCTCGCGGAGCAGTATCCGGTGCCGATGCGACGCGTCGGCGTGCGCGATGTGTATGGCGAGTCCGGCCCTGCGGTCGATTTGCTGCACAAGTACGGTTTGGACGCCGACGGTATCGAAGCTGCGGTCAGGTCTGTGTTGTAAGGAAGGTTTCCATGGGATTTGTATCTGCCAACCAAGTGACGATAGGGTATACCGCCGCCTCGCGCGAGGACGCCCTGCATTATTTGTCCGAGCAGGCAATCGAGCTCGGCTTTGCCGATGACGCATCTGCCGTAGAGGCTGCCTTTATTGCTCGCGAGAACGAGGCCGAGACCGGGCTTGTCGCCGGTTTTGCCGTTCCGCATGCCAAGAGCGATGCGATCCATACGCCGGGTGTGGCCGTGCTTAAGCTGGTCGAGCCCGTTGAATGGCCGAGCTTCGATGGGGTGCCCGTCGATGTTGCGCTCGCGCTGTACGTGCCCGCCGGCGAGGCTGGAACCACGCACCTGCGTCTGCTCTCCAAGGCTGCCGTGATGCTGATGGACGCCGGCTTCCGTGACAAAGTGCGTGCGAGCACCGATCCCGTTGAGATTGCGGAGCTCATCAATAGCGGACTCGAAGACTAGAACGGTCATCCCGTTCAATCAATTGATCCTTCTCCAAGGAAAAGGGCCGCGACGCCGTATGGGTGTCACGGCCCTATTTGCGTTTCCCCAGATAAAACCTGCCAAAATAAACCTGTCCCTTTTTGGCAGGCTAATCGTGAGTTATTCCACCGCAACTTAGGGCACGGTTAGGAAGTGTGCACCTTAAAGAGTGGAGCCCATGATTAGAGAGGTCGCACTCGTCTCTCTAAATGTCTCTCTAAAGAGAAGGTTGGTTAGAGAGATAGCATTAGGCAATCTAGCAGCGAATTCGATACATCTCTCTAAAACAAGGCGTTTATCTCTCTAAAGTTAGAGAGATAAATCTATTGTTTTAGAGAGACGGAATGCCAAAATTCGTCCGTCAGCTACCATCTGCCAAAAATGGCGGATAAAGGACTCATCGAAGTAATGGGTTCGTCGACGAGCCGCAACCGCCGCTATCGGAAGAAGTAGATGCAGCCGAGTCGCCCCTCTTGTGTCTCTCGAAGTGAGATGGGTGCTAGGGGGGGGGCGACTGCCTCGCGATATTTCCCCAGATAAAACCTGCCAAAATAAACCTGTCCCTTATTGGTAGGTCAGTTAACGCAGTCCGGGTTGAGCATATGCGAGCGAGCAGGCTCCGGGTGCGGTAAGGTGACGTGAAACAAGCGGGCGCTGACCTTTTGGTCGCGCCCGTGAAGTTGAACGTCAGATTGCCGTGCCCGGGGCCTGCGCAGCGCCGAGCAGTTACGCCGTTTGTAAAACGGCGTAACCTAAAGGTTCATGTTGCCGTGGATGTAGGGGGTGACCTCGGGGGAGATATGGTCGCAGCCCAGCTCGCGCAGCGCGGACTCGATAACGGCGGGCAGCGGGGTTTTGCCCTCGGCATCAACGGCGTTGCCACCGAGGGCAGCAATCTTGGCGACATCTGCGGGTGCGGCCTCGATATGCATGCAGCCGCCGACCAGGCGCGCGCGTACCTGTGCCAGATCAAGATCGTGCAGGTAATCCTCGCAGGCGCGGATCAAATCGACCTTCTCACGCGTAAGCTTCTCGCCCGTGGGGACTCGCGTGGCAAGACATGCTCCCGCCGGCAGGTTCCAAACGGGATAGCCCCATGCGCGCAGCAGCTCGCGCTCTTCGTCCTTGGTAAAGCCGACCTCCATGAGAGGGGAGCGTACGCCGAGCTCTTCGGCGGCGCGCATGCCGGGACGGTAATCGCCGCGGTCGCTCGCGTTGCTGCCATCGATGACGGTGGGAAAGCCGAGCGACTTGGCGTGGTTGACGATGGCGGTAAAGCCGGCGTGCTTGCAGTGGTAGCAGCGATTGGCATCGTTGCAGGCTACTTGGGGGAGCTGCAACTGATCCACCGAAAGATTGAGCACGGGGAGCTTAAAATGCGGCCCCTCATTGGCCTGCCCATCAACGGACTGCTCAAACGAAGCCTGCTCGGGCGTGCCGATGAGCGGCGTGGTGAGATGGACGAGGAGGGTATTGGTAGGCATGATGCGGGCGCATACGGCGGCCAAAAAGCTGCTGTCAACGCCGCCGGAAAACCCGATAGCCACGCGCCCGTATGCCAAAAGCAGCTGTTCAAGCGCCGATAGCTTGTCTTGAAGCTCCTCTGCGGGTGCCGTGGTGTCTAAATTCATGAAACGATCCTTATCGTTGAGTACTCGATCAAAAACTATAATCCTAATGCGTTACTTGCCATAAGACTTCTATCTGTGTAACGAAAGTGCAATATGGTATATACGTTATATACAAGTTGCCAAATGCGGTAGAGTTGCAGCAACGCGACAGCGAGAGTCGATGGGGGACCGATATGATCAAGGCTGTTATTTTTGACATGGATGGAACGCTGGTCGATACCGAGCGTTTGGGGATTAAGGCCTGGAAGGCAGGCGCCGCTGAGCTGGGGCTCGCGATTGATGAAGCGCTGATCCATCAGTTTATCGGCCGCACGCTGCCCGATGTTATGGACATCCTCGATAAGCATTATGGCAGCCACGAAACCACCGAGGAGATCTATCGTCGCCACAAGGAGATTCGCGACGAGATGGTCAAGACCGAACTGGAACTTAAGGCCGGCGCCGCCGAGTGCCTAGACGAGCTGCTGGCTGCGGGCTATCACGTTGGTCTAGCGACGTCGTCGCGCCTCGTTACGGCCGAGCGCAACCTTAAGATGGTCGGTCTTTTTGACAAGTTTGAAACGGTAACGTGTGGCGAGGACGTCGTGCACGGCAAGCCCGACCCCGAGATGTATCTGCTCGCCTGCGAGCGCGCGGGCTTTGCTCCCGAGGAATGTGCCGTGGTCGAGGATTCGCGCAACGGCTGCGTCTCGGGCATTACGGCCGGCTGCCATGTCTTTGCCGTCCCCGATATCGTGCCGCTGCCGCAGGACGTGGTGGATGGCTGCGAGGCCGTGCTCGATACGCTGTTCGATCTGGCGGCGGCGGTCAAGGCCGTGCGCTAGACAATTGCGGCGTTGAAACGAGCAATTGCTTACGTTTGCGCTTAAACAAAAGGGGTCCGGCAATGGTCGGGCCTCTTTTGCTTGAGCGGCGACTTAGCATACTTGCGGGCGTGCTATAGATACGCGCCGAGGTTGATGGCCGTGGCGTCGGTCTGGCTGCTTGCCTGGGTGCTGGCGCGTTCCAGCAGGAACGGCCGCACGAGTTCTTGGCGGTTGATGTCCTCGATGGCCGTGACCGCGGTGACGGTGCGCGCGGCAGAGCTGACGTGGATATGCTTGGTCTTTGTCGGGACCTTGTTCTCGATTTGCTCCATGAGCAATTGAACGCCCTTGCGGCCAATCTCGTAGCCCGGGGGCGCTACCGTAGTGAGTGGGACCGATCCGCTCCAAGCGAGTGGGTTGCCATCGCAGCCTGCTACGCGTACTTGCCCGGGGACAGAGATGCCCTTGTCGACCAGTGCCGAAACGACACCCGAGGCCAACACGTCGGTCAGGCCGACGACAAAATCGGGACGTTCGTCCGCGGGGCGCTCGGCGATTTGGGCACCGATGCCGTAGCCGTCGGCCGCCGCGTTCCACTCGCCGGCGTCGATGACTTCGATCTTGATATCGGGGTGCAGGGCGAGCGCCTTATGAATGCCAAGGACGCGCAGGGTGAGTTGCATAAATGCTGCTCGGCCGACGACGACAATATGGTGCGCGCCGCGGGCGATGGCAAGTTCGGCAATGATGCGACCCTGGGCCTCGTTGTCGGCCGCCACATAGTAGCCGGGCTCGGAGCAATGGATGTCCAGGTGGACGATCGGCACGGGCATCTTGGCCATGACGGGGTGCCAGTCGGGGGATGCCATGGGCTGAACCATGACGCCGGACATCTGGGTGCCCATAAAGTAGCGCAGGTAATGGTTCTCGAGAATATCGTCATTATCGGCGTTGGCGATGAGTAGGTCGTAACCGTGCTTGCGGGCCTCGTTATGGGCGCCGCTGGCAATTTGGAGCGAAAAACCGTGGTCGAGACGGGGGAGCACCAAGCCAAAGGACTTGGTGGCGCCGCCCGCGAGCTGACGAGCGCTTTGGTTGGGCAGGTAGCCAAGGCGATTGATGGTCTCGTTAATGAGCTTGAGGGTCTCGGGGCGCAGCTTTTCGGGATGGTTGAGCGCGTTGGAAACCGTGCCCAACGAAACCCCGGCTTCGCGCGCGACGTCGCTGATTTTAACCTTTGCCATAGCGGCCCCTTTGATGCGTTTCAAGTACAAGCCAGATTGTAGCATCGCCCGCCCCTGGGGTGTCAAAACCTGCCAATTAGGGACAGGTTTATTTTGGCAGGTTTTATCTGGGCAAACGCTGGAGCCCAGGCCACCACAAAGGCGCCTGTCCCCATCGTGGTGGTTTGGGCATGTGTGCATCGGGTGGTATCTAAGTTGAGATACCACTTCTGGTATATCAGCTTGCGTTTGCGTGAGTACAATACTCGAACGTTATACGTCTCAGCGCCCCCTGTGCGTGGACGTCTTGCAGTCACGCGAACGAAGGGATTTATCCTATGTGCGGAATTGTCGGCTACACCGGCTCTGATATTGCAAAGAACATCCTGGTCACGGGCCTCAAGCGTATGGAGTATCGCGGCTATGACTCCTCGGGCGTCGCGCTCGAGGTGGGCGAGGGCGCCGCGGCACACCTCGATGTCATCCGCCGCGTGGGCAAGGTCGCGGGCTTGGAGAGCGAGCTTTCCAACATCGACAGCGACGCTACCTGCGGTATCGGCCACACCCGTTGGGCCACCCACGGCAAGCCCTCCGTCGTTAACGCTCACCCCCACACCAGCTGTGACGGTCGTATCGCCATCGTCCACAACGGCATCATCGAGAACTTCGCCGAGCTGCGCGAAGAGCTGGAGGGCCGCGGCCACCACTTTAAGAGCGAGACCGATACCGAGGTCTTCGCGCATCTGATCGAAGAGGCTTATGCCGAGACGCACGACCTGATGGCCTCCGTGCGCGAGGCTTGCACCCACGTGGTCGGTGCCTATGGTCTGGCCGCCGTGTGCGCTGACGAGCCCGGCGTGATCGCCGTGGCCCGCAAGGATTCCCCGATCGTGGTCGGCGCGGGCGAGACCGGCGCCTATGTCGCCTCCGATGTCATCGCGCTCATCGACGCCACCCGCGATGTCGTGGTGCTCGAGGACGGTCAGTTTGCCAAGCTTACGCCCGCAGGCGTCGAGTACACCGACGAGGCTGGCAACGTTATCGAGCCCAAGGTCACCCACATCGACTGGGACCTGGACATGGCAGAAAAGGGCGGTTATCCCGACTTTATGCTCAAGGAGATTCACGAGCAGCCGCGCGTCGTGCGCGACACGCTGGTCGGTCGTATGACGCCGGCCGGCGAGCTCGACATCGACGAGCTGGGCCTTTCGCTCGAGGAGCTCAACGACATCGACCGCGTCTACGTGATCGCTTGCGGAACCAGCTATCACGCTGGCCTCATTGCCAAGAATCTCATTGAGGGCTGGGCTCGCATCCCCACCGAGGTGGAGGCGGCCAGCGAGTTCCGTTATCGCAACCCCATCATTACGCCGACGACGCTCGTCGTGGCCGTGTCCCAGTCGGGCGAGACGGCCGATACCCTTGCCGCCATTCGCGACGCGCGCATCAAGGGCGCCAAGGTCTTTGGCATCACCAATGTGGTGGGCAGCCTCGTGGCGCGTGAGAGCGACGGCGTCATCTACACCAAGGCCAACAAGGAGATTGCGGTCGCCTCGACCAAGAGCTTCATCGGCCAGGTCGTGAGCCTTACGCTTTTGGCCCTGCTGCTGGCGCAGGTCAAGTACCGCTTGACCACTAAGCAGGCGCGCATGCTGTTCCGCGAGCTTTCCGATACGGCCGAGCAGATCCAGTGGATTTTGGATACCCAGACCGAGGCTGTGCATGAGGCCGCCCTGCTGTGCAAGGACGCGCAGTCGGCGCTGTTCGTGGGCCGTGGCATGGGTGCCGCTATTTCCTACGAGGGCGCGCTCAAGCTCAAAGAGGTCAGCTACCTGCACGCCGAGGCCTACGCCGCCGGCGAGATGAAGCACGGCCCCATTGCCCTGATCGACCCGGGCTTCCCCGTCATCGCTGTGGCCACCAAGAGCGCCACCTACGACAAGACCGTGTCGAACCTCATGGAGTGCAAGGCGCGCGGCGCCAAGGTCATCGTCGTTGCCACCGAGGGCGACGAGGAGATCAACAAGATCGCCGACTGCATCATCCGCGTGCCGGCAGTCCGCGACGTGTTCAGCCCCATCACGGCGAGCGTCCCGCTGCAGCTGCTCGCCCGCGAGGTCGCCATCCTGCGCGGCTGCGACGTCGACCAGCCCCGTAACCTGGCCAAGAGCGTCACGGTAGAGTAGTTGGTTCCGCCGTTCTAGCAGCTAAGGCCCGGCTCCGCATCAAGTGAACTGCCTCCCATTTCTTGGACATGAGAAATGGGAGGCTTTCTTTATGCGCGT
>CAJMBB010000077.1 GCA_905211615.1 uncultured Collinsella sp.
GGAGCACACGTAGATCTCGTCGGTTCCCGGACGCATGGCGGCGTGCGTGGTCATGAGCATGCAGCCGCGCTCGCGCCCCGGGATGACGATCTGGCCGCGGGGTACGCCGTTGGGGGCAAACACGAGGTAGCGTCCCTGTCCGAAAATCGCGACGTAGAGGTTTCCCGCTGCGTCGAGCTCGCAGGAATCGCAACCGCCGCAGCCGATGAACGAGTAAGGCATGGACGTGCCGTACGGTGCGATGGAAGCCAGGTCATCCTGCAGGTGGAGCCGGTAGAGAATTCCCGCGCCGAACTCCGTCACCCAGAGGGTGTGCCCATCGGGCTCGAGCGCGATGCCGTTGGCCATGCACCTGTTGGTGAGCACGGGCTCGACCGTGGCGCCGGGCTCACTAACGTGGTAGACCCCACCGGTGGGGCACTGCGCGGACCCTCCCATGTCGGAAAAGAAGAACCCGCCGCGACCATCAAAGACCACATCGTCGATGTGATAGCCGGCGCCGTCGAAAAGCAAGCGCTCGATCGCCCCCTCGGGGGAGATGACCGCGATGAACCCGCCGGAGTCCGGCCCGAGGCACGCCACGTAATACCGCCCGTCCGCCGCGATGCGCAGCCCAGCGGGATGTGAACCCGTGGGGAGCACACAGACGGTTTCGATAGCGGCGGTGCGCAGATCGAGACGAACAAGACGGCAGTCCGGTGCGCTTACGAAGAGCAGATGATCGGCGTCTTCGAAGATCAGCCCCTCGAGGGCATTGCCACCGCGGTCGATCTCGCACACGAGCTCGGCGGTAACGGTCTCGAGCAGCGACTCCTGGGGTGGGATAGGATACGCCTCTCGGGCAATCCCGGCGCCGAGCGCCTCAGCACAAACTTGCATCATCATCTCTCAATTTCAGTCGAGGTCGGCGCCGTTGCTGGCGATGACCTTCTGGAACCAGTAGAAGCTGTCTTTGCGACAGCGCGCGAGCGTCCCGGCGCCCTCGTTGTCCTTGTCAACGTACACAAAGCCGTAGCGCTTTGCCATCTCGCCTGTAGAGGCGGATACTAGATCGATGCAGCCCCACGGCAGGTACCCCGTGAGCGCGACGCCGTCCTTCACGGCCTCGCGCATCTGTTCGATGTGCTGGCGTAGGTAGTCGACGCGGTAAGTGTCGTGGATGGAGCCGTCCGGCTCGACTTCGTCGTAGGCGCCCAGACCGTTCTCGACCACCATGACGGGAATCTGATAGCGGTCCCAAATCTCATTGAGGCTCCAGCGCAGGCCCTTGGAATCGATCTGCCAACCCCAGTCGGAAGCCTTGAGATACGGGTTCTTCACGCCGTCGAAGAGGTTTCCACTCGTGCGCTCCTTGCCGCTCTCAGACGAGACGCAGTTGGACATGTAGTACGAGAAGGAGTAGAAGTCGACCGTCCCCTCGTGCAGGATACGCTCGTCGTCCTCGCCCATCTCAATCCTGATGTCGTTTTCGTCAAAGTAACGCAGGATGTAGGCGGGATAGAGCCCGCGCACTTGGACGTCCGAGCAGAACCAGTTCACACGGTGCACCTCGCGCTGCGACTCGAGCATGTCGTCGGGCGAGCAGGTCAGTGGGTAGAGGGGGGCAAAGACGCTCATGTTGCCCATCTTGAGGCTCGGGTAATGCTCGTGGGCGTAGCTCACGGTGAGCGCGCTTGCAACGAACTGGTGGTGGAGCGCCTGAAAGCGCACCTGGGGCTCGTCGGGCAGGTCGGTGCGCGCGCCGGAGAAACCGCGGATGGTCCCGAGCGAGGACGAGGCGCCATTCTTGGCGAGCGCGGCATTGATCTCGTTGAAGGTGAGCCAGTAGGTGACCTTATCGTGGTAACGGTCGAGCACGGTCGTGGCATAGCGGACGAAGTGGTCGACGCAGGCACGTCCCTCCCAGCCGTTCATCTCCTCGACCAGGGCGTAGGGCATCTCGTAATGTGAGAGCGTCACCACCGGCTCGATTCCGTGGGAGCGCAGGCAGTCGAAGACGCGGTCATAGAACGCAAGGCCGGCCTCGTTGGGCCCCTCCTCCATACCTGTGGGGAAGATGCGCGTCCAGGCTATCGAGAGTCGGAACGCTTTGAATCCCATCTCGGCGAGCAGAGCGATGTCCTCCTCGTAGCGGTGGTAGAAGTCCACGGCCTCGTGACTCGGATAGACAAACTCGTCGCTCAGCGACGGCTCGATGCGCTTTGAAACGTGGGCGGAGCCCGAGGTGCTCACGTCAGGGATGGAGATGCCCTTACCGTCAGCGTCCCAGGCGCCCTCGAACTGGTTGGCGGCGGTGGCGCCTCCCCAGAGAAACCCCTCGGGAAAACCCTTGGGGGCGTGCGCGTTCGTGAAGGTGCTCATTGGTTTTCCTCCTGGAGTCAGATGGTGGGGCGGGCGCCGGGCACATCCTCGGCGCCCGCACGGTTAGCTAGGACGCCTTCTTTGCAGGCTCATCCTTGTAGATGACCATCTCGATCGCAAAGGCGATGACCGCGGCGATGAGGGAGCCGATGATCATGTAGATCATGTTCGTGATGCCCTCGGCGCCGCTCGGGTCGATGTAGGTGGCGAGCCCCATCAGGCCGGAGTAGCCCTGCGTGAAGCACTTGGCACCCATGGCACCGATGAAGCAGCCGCCAAAGGCGGAGGCGATGCAGGACACGACGAAGGGCTTGACGCGCGGGAGCGTGATGCCGTAAATGGCCGGCTCGGTGGTACCGAAGATGCCGGAGATCATGGCCGGGATGGCGAGGTCGCGGGTCTTCTTGTCCTTGGTCTTGAGGTAGATGGCGAGGACGACGGCCGTCTGGGCGAAGGTGCACACGTACGCGGGAGCAACGATGGTGTCAAAGCCCTGCGTGGCAAGGTTGCTGATCTTGATCGGGGCGAGGGCCCAATGCAGGCCAAACATGACGAACACCTGGTTGAGGCCACCAAGGACGGCGCCCGCAACGGCGCCGCCGACGCCGGGCAGGGCGTAGAGCGCGTTGAAGAGCACAAGGACGAGGCTCGTGAGGATGCTGGCGATGGGGCCGATGATGAGGTAGGTAAGTGAAATGCCCACGGCGAGCGTGATCAGCGGGGTGGCAAAGAAGGCGATGGAGGAGGGCATGACGCTCTTGAGACCCTTCTCGATCTTGGAGACCACGTACATCGACAGGATGATGGGAATGATCGAGGAGGTGTAGCCCGAGGCCGGCATGATGATGGGGATGCCAAAGAACGTGAGCGTATAGTTCATGACGATGGGCGTGCCGGCAAAGACGGTGCCGATCACGTCGAGCGAGGTGCTGTTGACCATCTGCGGGTAGCAGAGCGCGGCACCCATAGCCATGCCGATGAACTCGTTGCACCCGAACTTCTTGGCCGAGGTGTAGCCGAGCATGATGGGCAGGAAGTAGAAAAAGCCGTTGGAGACGGCGCGCAGAACGATGTAGGCGCCATCCTCGGTCCCCATCCAACCCAGGAAGGCAAACAGGGCGAGAAGACCCTGGATCATGCCAGCTGCGGCGAGCACGCCGAGCGTGGGCCCGAGGATGCCAGAGACGAGATCGATCAGGTTGCCGACGACACCCTTCTTGATCTCGCCGTCAGAGGCGCCGTCGACGGGGCTGCCGTCCTCGTCGACGGTGCCGGCGCCCTGGAAGTGGCCGACCTCGAGCACGGCGTCATAGACCTGCTCCACGTGCGGGCCAATGACGACCTGGTACTGACCGTTGGCGTTGATCACCTGGACGACACCGTCGGTCTGCTCGAGCACCTCGGTGTTGGCCTTGGACTCGTCCTTGAGCCTGAACCGCAGCCTCGTGATGCAGTGGACGACGGAGATGACGTTGTCCTTCCCTCCCACGTTCTGCACGATGATCCGGGCGAGCCCGTTGTACTTGTTCGGCATATCTTCTCCCTTCGAATTGACCGAACCACTTGGTAAACTCATTGTAAAATGGCCTCTGAGCTGGGAGAAGTTTCAGTTCTTGAGTGAGCTATGACGTTAGCATCATAGCTCGAAACACAATGCGGGCGGAAGACCTCTAGGACCTCCCGCCCGCATGCCGCACTAGATTCTTTGTGGGTTTAAGCGACCCGCCGAGACTAGCTCGCCCTGACGACCTGCTCCCCCACCGCCACGCTTGAGTCGGGCTCAGCGATGAGGTCGACGCTGCCGTAGGACGCCCCGTTGGTCACAGCGAGAATCACCACGTCCTTGTGGCCCGAGTCCGCGATCTCCTTGCGCGAGAAGCCCAGGATGGGCTGGCCGACGCTCACGTGGTCATTCTTCTTGGCGTAGGGGGTGAAGCCCTTGCCGTTCATGTCGACGGTGTCGAGTCCCACGTGGACGAGCACCTCGACCCCGTCGTCGGAGACGATGCCCATCGCGTGGCCCATCATGACGCTCACCGTACCCGTGACCGGCGCGTAAACCATCTCACCGTCGGGCCAGATGCCGCAGCCCGGACCAAGCGCCTCGGACGAGAAGACCGGATCGGGAACGTCCTTCATCGCCACCACGCGACCGGAGACCGGCGCGCAGACGACGCCGGACGCCGCGTTAGCCTCGACACCCGCGGGAGCCGCGGACTGAGCGGCCTGCGTGGCCTGGGCCGCCTTCTTGAACCTGTCAAAGAGCCCCATCCTGTCCGTCCTTTCCGTACAAGGGATACAACCGCCTTACCGCAAGTCTAGGAGCAACGCCCCCGGGATCAGAAGTCATAGTTGCTTCGTCAGCTACGACTCAGACGTCATAGCCGTTGCTCTTGATGGTCTTCTGGTATGCGTAGAAGCTGGCCTTGCGTCGGCGCTAGGCGCGCGAGAATGCCTCCTGTATGAAGGCGTCGAACTCGGGGATCCAACCGCCCAGGGCGCCGAAGCCGTGCGGCCAGCCGTCGAGCACACGGGCATGCACGACGTATCCGAGGTCCGCCATAAGCTCGACCTGCGCCTCAAACTGGTCGTAGAAGGGGTCGCGCGTTCCATAGCAGTAGCAAGTGGGTGGCAGGCTTGCCTGTGCGAGCAAGTCGGCGTCAAGTGAGGCCACAGAGAGGCGCCCATAGAACGAGTAGATCATCGCATCTGCCGCGACATCGGCGGAAACGTGGTCCAAATCGTCCGGAATATAGGAGGGATCGAGGGTGTCGGGCGTAACGTTGCCGCGCCAGTTGATGAGCTCCTCACCGCAGAGGATGCCACCGGCGGAATACCCTCCCACCGCGATGTGATCTTCGCTCGGCAGCCCGAACTCGTCGGCGTGGGCGCGGACGAAGCGCACGGCGCGTGCCAGATCGAGCGCACCCTCCTGCTGCGAATACGGACGCAAGCGATAGTCGACGACGAAGCACTGGTAGCCGCGGCGGGAGACCTCCTCCGCCGTAGGGTAGCAGTCTGCGTTGTCGCCGCGGAAGATGAAGGCCCCGCCGGCGCACAGGAGCACGGCGCCCTTGACCGCGGCGCCCGCAGGCACGGGAACGCTTGTTATCGTGGGGCGGAAGCCCCTGGGGTCTTGTCCTCCCGCATCGCTTTCTGTAGTTGCCGGCGCCCGCCCTTCCTCCCAGAGGAAAAGGCGCTGTTGTTCGTGCGGGCGAATCCTGGCTGTGAGCACCGTCCCCTCCACGGTCGAGGAATCCGGACTCACATGATTGTCGTTAAGGTTCATGAGTCCCTCCATGTCCACGTCAAGCTCAACCAGCTCGCGAACGCCGCCTAGGTCGTTTTTAGATACGGTGTTGTTGGTTTCCGTCGAGACGCCAACGAGAGAGCCTTGCTCCCGGCGGTCGTGCTCGACCAGCTCGCGTGTCGAATTGGCGCAACCGGCGAGCAACGCTGTGGCGGCACCGGTCGCAGCCATGAGAAACGCTCGTCTCGTTAGGTTCATCGCTGCGCCTTCCAAAACGCGAGGGCATCGTCGATCCAGCCCTCTGCCACGGTGTCGACACCCAGGCCAAAGCCGTGGCTCAGGCCTTCGTAAACATGAAACTCCGTGGGCACGCCCGTCTTGGCGAGCGCGTCGATACGTCCCTGCATTGTGCGCCAGCTGGCGATACCGTCGCGATCACCTACGCAGGCGTAGGTCGCGGGGTCGGCACCCGTCAGTTCGCTCATGCCGGTGTACTGCATGATGGCCGCCGCGGGCTGGGGCGTTCCTACTGGCGCGCCAAAGGCGGCCGGGCCGTAGCCGCCGACCCATGCCGCCATGCGCGCACCGGCCGAGCCGCCCCACAGCGAATAGCCCGACGTGTCCACGCTGAGCTCGTCGGCGTGCTCGAAGATGAAGGAGACGGCGCGGGCCAAGTCCTCGCAGGCGAGCTGCGCGTCCGGCCGATAGATGACCGCGAACCCGTTGACGCCGGAACGGGCCAGGTGCAGACAGTGCGGGAAGGAGTCGTGCATGGCAGCGACGTAGGCGAATCCGCCGCCCGCGCTTACCACGGCAAACGGTGCAGACGCGCCGCCCGCTCCCTCGGCAGCGAAGCGGAAGAGCCCCGTGTTGGCGAGCGAGGGGTCGTCGGCCTTCTCGGCATCCGTGTAGATGTCGTAGAAGACCGTCCGTTCCGCTGCGCGCTCTGACAGCAGATAGCTGACGACGTCGAGCGTGGTGCTCGTATGGATCTCCGAGTACCACGGCAGGCAAGCGGAAAGGTCGTCGAGCGCCATATCCTCCGCCGGCGGATGGAGCGTTGTGGGGAAGAGCAGCCGCCCGTAGCCATCGAACAAAGGGTTGTTGATGACGTCGTAGATGGGAGTGTCCGCCGTGACCGTGCCCGGAACGGAGCCGCGCGCGACCCCGGCGGTCCCGTCCGACGAGCAGCCGGCAAGGCTGCCCGCAGCGGCCAGCCACGCGGCAGCCTCCAGAAACGAACGGCGCGACATCATCGCCGCACTCGATAGACGAGGTGGAGGCCGTCGCCGGCAAGGCGCTCGACGCGCTCGAGCGAGAATGCGTGCGAACCGCCGGCTGAGCGAGGCATCTCGTCGAAGACGGAAGCCGTTTCGGGCTCCCCCGAGACCGTCGGGGAGAGAACGAGGCTCAGCTCGTCAAGCACGCCCGCGGCAAGAAACGACATGTCCGTCTTTCCGCCGCCGCACACGAGCAGGCGCTCGATGCCAAAAAGCTCGCGCAGCTTGCGCAGGGCGAGCGGGAGGTCTAGCCCGCGCGAGCCGGCAAGCACGTATGAGACGCCGCGCTCTCGCAGATAGTCGCGATACGCCGGCGATGCCGCCTCGGTGAGGATCTCGATGACATGCGCGTCCGCACGGCCGGCGCGACGATAGGTCGCAGACTCCCATGCAATCTCCCCGGCGGGGTCGACGGAGACGTAGAACGATCGTTCGTCATGAGGCGCCACGAAGTCCCCCTTGGGCGCGCTCCCGTGGGTATCGAGCGCAAGGGGGCGCGACCCGACGAAGCCCTTCGTGGTCACGGCCCCGTACGCCACGGCGTCCGCCCCGAACTCGACCTGCATGCGAGAGTACGCGGCGCGTGCGGGCGAGGCGGCGGGGTCGAGCATGTACGCGCCGTCGATACGCCCGTTGAGCCCGGCAAAGACATGACAGACGACATAGGGTCTAATGTTCATGGCTCCCTACCTTACCGTGTGCCCGCCGAAGACCATGAGGTCGAGTCCGTTGAGCAGCCCGTCGATCTTGGCAACCTCATCGTCGGTGAGCCCGACCTCGGCGGCGCCGAAGTTCTCGAGCAGTCGTTCGGGCTTGCGACTGCCCGGGATGGGGATGATATAGGGCTTCTTCTCGAGCATCCAGGAAAGGGAGACCTGGGCGGGCGTCGCCGCGTGCAGCTCAGCCAGCTCGCGAACGAACCGCATGATGGGCTCGGCGCGCCTTTCGCCTTCCTCCGTGTACTGCGGCATGTCATCGCGGTAGTCTTGGGCGCCCTCAAATCTGGTGTTGTGGCTGTACGCGCCCGTCAGAAAGCCGTTCGCCATGGGAGAGAAGGCCACGAAGGCAACGTTCAGCTCCTCGAGCACGGGGAACAGGGATTCGTTCCAGCGCGCCATCATGGAGTAGCGGTTCTGGACGGCGGAGACGGGGCACACCGCATCGGCGCGACGCAGGTACTCCTCCGTCGCCTCGGAGATTCCCCAGGCGCGGATCTTGCCTTCCTTGATGAGGTCTGCCATGGTGCCCGCAACGACCTCGGGCTCGACCTTTGGGTCGATTCGGTGCTGGTAGTAGAGGTCGATGTGGTCGGTGCGCAGCCGGCGCAGGCTCTTCTCCACCGAGATACGGATAACCTCGGGGCGCGAGTCCACGAGGATGGTCTTGTCCGGGGCGTGCGTGACGCCGAACTTGGTGGCAATGATAACCTCGTCGCGCACGGGCGCGAGCGCCTTGCCCACCACGTCCTCGTTGTGCGCCTCGGTCCCGTCGGCGCACATGCCCACGTAGCACTCCGCCGTGTCAAAGAAGGTATAGCCCATCTCGTGGGCCTGACGGACGACGCTCACGGCCTCGTCGTCGGGCATCGGGTCTCCGCTCGCGTGCGTGATTCCCATGCAGCCCATACCGAGCGGGCTGACTTCGATGCCGCTCTTTCCCAAAACGCGCTTGTCCATTCCTGTTCTCCCTGTCTATGATATCCGTCATTTGTTTGCGAAGCCGGACCGCACGCCCACGTCCGCCCGTTCATCGGACTCCGTTAGGCACATCCCCTGTCGGTGACCTGTGCTCTCTCATCGCCAAGCGTACGACCGCGGAGCGCTCGGCGGAATCCCCCTTTGGTGCGGTGCCCTGAACCCGCGGGTTATAACCCCGTGCGCACCCCAGCGTTATAGAACCCTCACCAACGGAAACTTCCGCCGGCGCGGCACCCCTCGTATGGTGGATACGTCAAGTTGCGAGAAAGGAAGGCACCATGGACTACATCACCTTGAACAACGGCGTCAGGATGCCGCAGCTCGGCTTCGGCGTGTATCAGATCCCGGACGCCGCGGAATGCCAGCGCGCCGTGGAGGACGCGCTCTCGGTCGGCTACCGGCTG
>CAJMBB010000078.1 GCA_905211615.1 uncultured Collinsella sp.
CCGAGGGCAAAACGCGTCAGGAAATCCAAGATGAGCTCGACGCCATCGTCCGCGACAACATGATGACGATTTCGGTCGCACCGGTCGCTCAGCTGCAGGAGGACGGCAAGCTGCGCGTCAACGTGCAAAACGTCCAAGACAACAAGTTTCCCCAGCGATTCCGCGTCATCCAAAACGACGAGACCATGTACGAATCCGGTGTGGTCGAGACCGGCAAGACAATCGAAACGTGCCCCGCCGGCGACATCAAAGAAGGCGAGGCGTACATCGAGATCCAGGCACTCGATGCCAAGACCCTCGACAGCCACGGCAATCCGACACGTGTCAAGGTACGGGTTGAGCAAGCCGAGAACTAGCTTTCCGGCCGACGCGGCGCCGCACGCAATTCACCAGCATTCGTCCAATCATCGCGGGGACGGCCCGCGGCGAATAGAAAGGAACGACCATGGACATCACCAGGAACATGAACGGAGCCAAAGCGCTCGTCGTGGGCGCAGGGCTCGCGCTCGCGCTCGCAATGGGCGCCGCCCCGACGCCAGCTATGGCAGCCGGGCGCGTTGGAACCACAAAAGTAATGGTCAGGACCGAGATCGACAACGTTGAGTTCAAAGTTCCGACGGTTATTCCCTTCGTCGCCAAGGCCGACGGCACGCTTCAGGGCCCCTCAGAAGACGCGACCACCATCGACAATCATTCGGCCTACGGCATCCATGTCACCAACATGAAGATCGACGCCATGAACACCTGGACCATTGCTGCCGACGCCAAAGCCGGAACCGCACAGAACTCCATCGACTTTAAGGTCGGCCCCGACGGGGAACTCCAGAACGCCAGCGCCGCAATGCAGGGGACGGGCCTCGATCTTTCCAAGGACGCAGCCTTCGACATGGGCTACCAGGGCATTGCCGGCGGCACGGACAAAATTAAGCTCAAGACAAGCGGAAACGTCGCCCGCGTCACGCGCGACATCTTCCGCGTAACCGGCGAAGGCGATCAGGTTGCAACGATCACCTGGACGGTCGAGCCCGGTGCGCACACGGCATAAGGCCGTCGCCCTGGCCGCCGCCGTCAGCATCCTAGCGTTTGGGCCAGCCATGGCCTTTGCCCAGCAAGAACAGGCGCAGGCCGCCACGCAAGTGACGGTCGACCTCTCGGAGCTCGACCGCGGCGACCGCGAGGAACCGTTGGCGCAGACAGGCGACAGACGATGGCTCTTGGCAGCAGGCGCCACAGCAGCAGGCGCGGGGACCGCCGGCCTCGGTCTGCACATCAAACGCAGCCAGAAACAAAACACGGACAGGCCGTACTAAATTAGCTAAGGAGACCCCATGGCATCGAAGAACCTTTTGCCCGTCGTCGCACTCTGCGGCGCGCTCGCAACCGGAACGCCTGTCGCCGCTTGGGCGACTCCCGTCATGGCAGACTCCTTACCAGCAGCCCTAAGCTCCGCACCAAATCCGTCGAGCGCCATTGCGTGCAAGCGTTTTTCGATCGCACAGGCCGCAATCTCAACCTCGGGATGCCTTCGTCGTAATACGGACGGCTCGATAGTCGTGGATATCAATCGTTCGAACAAGGCAAACGGCTCCCAGGCGGGGTGCGCCGTCTGCACGTGGCGCTCGGTTGTGTTCGATGCAGATGGCGATCCGTGCGATTTGGAGTTGCGCATCGACATCGCTTCGGTCGATGACTCGGCGAACGGAGCGAAGGTCGCCTTCGACGGTACGTTTTTTGAGAAAGGAGGCGGTATATGTCTGGGCTGCGCCGCCGCGAATGCAGACGACACGCAGCCCACCCTCTCATTCACGGCATCGTTGCGGCTGACCAAAGCCGGCACCGATGCCATCGCGGCGGGAGAAGCGTCCCTGCTGTTCTACGCCGTCAGCGCCAAAGACACAGACGCTCATTTCGAGAAGCCAGCCGGATCTCTCAGCCTTACGCGCGGGACGGAGGCAGGCCCTATTGAGATCGATGCCCACGCGCAATGCAGGCAACGCATTCTTGCCGACCCGGCGCTTCTCGAAATGGAGTGGAACGGATCCGGAGCCATCGGAATTCTCCCCTCCGCGCTTGACGCCAAGACGCTCCCCTCAAACGACGAACCCATCAACGCAACCATACAAGAAGAGAGCGCGGATAAAGAAGCAAGTGCGGGCGACACGCCGTCGCCGACAAACAGCGTCCCAGCTTCTTTCGAAGCACCGGATGAGCCCGCTACCGATCCGAACGATCCCGAGCTCGCGGACAGTCTGGGGCTTGCTGATCCTCAAGAGATCGATGAAGGTAACTGCTGCGTGCTTGCCGCGCTCGACCACACAGAGGTCATCGACGCTGCGAACATCGAAGCTGCCGCCGCCAATCAGCCCGTCCGCAAGTCGGCTATCATCGCATTTCCTGAATCCATCGAAGTCGTCTTTTTGCCATCGGGCGAGGTCGTGGCCCCAACACTGCTCACCTTGTTGGGCGCCAAGAATACTCGAAACGAAATTAAAAAGGTCACAGTTGTCGACCCTGCAACCACCGCCAAGCTGCGTCTATACGCCGTTGCTCCAGACGGAGGCAAGGCCTTGGAATTCGATGGCGACACACTCCTAGCCTGGCGACGTCTGGACATTATGCAAGACGTCTCGTACCAGATCGAGCTCGAAGGGTTTGATCGTGCCCGCGATGCCAATATCATCGCCGCGGCTATTGAATCCCCGCAGCGGCTTATGACACTGTGCTTTGAATACTATCCCTATGTCCCGACAACCACCTGAGGCTTAAATGCTGCGCATCATTCCTAATACCGCTTATATAACGTATTAGATGAGTCGCGATGTGCCTCGCATTTCGTTCTGCTACGATTGCCACGTTGGCATCAATACAGGAGGGCTCATGCCGGGCTTGGGAACAATCATCAACGTTGTGCTTTTAGTTGCGGGCGGTCTTTTGGGATTAGTGGGCGGCCGCTTCATTACACCGCGCATCCAAGACACGCTCATGAAAGCATCGGGGCTGTGCGTCCTGTTTATCGGCCTGGGCGGCACCATGCAAAAGATGCTCATCATCGATGGGAAGGCACTGGCGACCACTGGTACCACCATGCTCATTGTCTCGTTCGCCCTCGGCTCGCTCATCGGCGAGGCCATCAACTTGGAGGCCGCCATTGAAAACCTTGGCGAATGGCTCAAGCGCAAAACCGGCAGCGAGGGCGATAACGAGTTCACCAACGCTTTTGTCTCGACTTCACTCACCGTGTGTATCGGCGCCATGGCCATTGTGGGATCGATCCAGGACGGCCTGCTCGGCGACTGGTCCACGCTTGCCCTCAAGGGCGCGCTGGACTGCATCATCGTCTGCACCATGACGGCGTCGCTTGGCCGCGGCTGCATTTTCTCCGCCCTGCCCGTCGCCGTGTTCCAGGGGACGATCACGCTGTTTGCCGGCGCACTCTCCCCCATCATGACTACGGCAGCCCTCGACAGCCTTTCGCTCGTAGGCTCCATGCTCATCTTCTGCGTCGGCGTCAACCTCATCCGTCCTCAGACCTTCCGCACGGCCAATATGCTCCCCTCCGTCGTCATCGCCGTCATCTACGCCCTCCTGTTCTAAATCTATCTACGCAGCAGCATCTCGAACACCTGTTTGATGCTGTGCTATGATATGAGGTCACCGAAGCTGCGTTAGGAGAGGAGAGACGGTGGCCGACCAGGACATCAAGATGCTCATCGAGCGCATTATGGCCGAGGCCCGGACCCATCAGTCTGCTCGCTTCTCAAACGAAGTCTATGCTGACGAGCCGATTCTCAAAACCGGTCGTCAGATGCAGAATTTCCTTCCCGACCAGTACCGCAAGATGCGCGAGATATCGCGCTGGCAGGATGACCCCAAAGGCGGCGCAGGTCGCTGGCTTTCGGAAGCCGAGCTTTTCTACCGCCAGGGCCTGCTGATGGCCGACTTTGAGGACGACTGTCCCTACAACGGCACCTTTAAGTCGTACTTTCCCACCTACAACGCCATGAGCGACCGGCAGTTGCGCGGCTACTTTACCTGGCGTGCCCAAGTGCGCCGCGGAACCGTCGAGGAAACGTCTACGTCCTTTGCCTTTCTGTATCTCTATGAGCTGATTTGCGGCATTGGCGTAGATGACCCGCTCGATGGTTTTAACAAGATCAAGGCTTTTTGGGATGTCTATCGCGCCTTCGAGCCCGGCCTCGACCGATTTGCACGCGTGTGGCTGCAGGATTACGCCGTGTTCCACGGGCTCGACCCCAAGCTGCTTCGTGACTCTAAAACCGTCATGTTCGATAACGCCCTTATCGAGCTGCGGCGCGCGGCACGAGACCTTGTACCAGCACCGGCACCGTCCGGCCAGATCCCTAAGCGTCGCAAAACCTCCGAACCCACGCTCCCCCTTCCGCCCGATGAGGTGCGCGAGGAGCGACTCATGGCCGCCATCAACGCCCTCTCCACGTACAACCTAAGTAACTCGCGGCTCGACCGCAGCCACCACCGCGATCTGCGCCACGTGGCGTGCGCCGTGTATGTCCGTATGGCGCGCTACTATGACACGCACCGAAAGACCGGCATCGTGGCGAGCTTATTTGGGGAGGAGACGGCCATGCCCTACACCATGTTTGCCTCGGCCGTATTCTTTGCGCCCGAGCGCCACGAGGACTGCGAATACCGCCTGGATCCCATCCATATCTACCGTTGCCAAAACGGCTTTTGGGAATGTATGCGTATCCACGGTAGTAGGCAAAAGAGCAGCAAGCTCGGTGAAATGATGCGCGCCTGCGACCAACGCCTGCGCCTGGCGCTGGACCCCGCCCATCCCCTTAAGGAAGAAAAGGTCCCCAAATATCTGGCCAAGATTATCGATGACGAGATTGTGGCATGGCTTTCATGGGATGCCGCACACCAGCCCGTCAAGATCGATATCGATCTGAGTCAGCTGGGGCACATTCGGAGCGCCGCTGCGCAAACGCGCGAAGCGCTTTTAATCGACGAAGAGCGCGAGGACAGCGCGCCTGTGGAAGTCGAGGCAGCGGACTCAGGGCAACCGGAAGCCGAGCCCGTAGCCGACGCGATTGTCGAGGCGGTCGCGGCACCCATTCGGCAGGACGAGACCGACGAGCCAACCATATCCACCGAACAGTTTGGTGTCGTGGCACCGCTTCTCGCGCCGACGCCCGCGTTCGCAGCTGTTGCGCCCGCTGACGCCACGAACGAACTCACGCCTGCCGCAGACGCCTATCTCCGCGCGCTGCTCGAGCACAACGCAGTACAGGCGGAATCGGCGGTAGTGCAATCGGGGCAGAGCGAGGACATGCTCGTCGACAGCATCAACGAGGCGCTCTTTGACCTGGTGGGAGACACCGTTATCGAATTCGGCGCGGCAGGACCGCAAATTATCGAGGATTACGAAGCAGACGTGAGAGGATACCTAGACCATGAGTGATACCGCATCCGCAGCACCCCGCGTGCCCAAGCGCGTCGCCGCCGTCATTCTCAACTCACTCAAGGGCGGCGTGGTCCCGCGCATCGGCCTTCCCTACATCACCGTAGGGCGCGAGGTCGAGATCCGCGCCCTGCTCACCGATCTGAGTCTCATCGCCGACGGTGGCGCGAGCTTCCGCTTTCTGGTCGGTCGTTACGGCGCCGGCAAGAGCTTTTTGCTCCAGACCATCCGCACGCACGCCATGGGCGAGGGATTCGTCGTCGCTGATACCGACCTGTCGCCCGAGCGCCGCCTGCAAGGCGGTCAGGGGCAGGGCCTTGCCACCTACCGCGAGCTCATCCGCAACATATCGACCAAGACGCGCCCCGAGGGCGGCGCGCTCAACCTGATTCTCGATCGCTGGGTCGCCTCGTGCGCGGACGCCGATGAGTCGGCTATCAATGCCCAACTCGCTCCGCTCGAGGAAATGGTCCACGGCTTCGACTTTGCCCGCATGCTCCGTCGCTATCGCGCGGCCGTTTCCGAGGGCGACGAGGAGACCATGAACCGCGTAACCAAGTGGATCCGAGGCGAGTACCGAACCAAGAGCGAGGCGCGCGCCGAGCTGGGCTCCTCG
The DNA here is from genome assembly GCA_905211615.1 of uncultured Collinsella sp. Lineage (GTDB taxonomy): Bacteria > Actinomycetota > Coriobacteriia > Coriobacteriales > Coriobacteriaceae > Collinsella. The sequence continues at coordinate 6,060 of CAJMBB010000078.1, forward strand.
ACCATCATCAGCGATGACGACTGGTACGACTACGTCAAACTCATCGCACGCTTTTTGGTCTGCAGCGGCTACAAGGGTATGCTGGTGCTCATCGACGAGCTCGTGAATCTGTACAAGATTCCCAACGCCATCACGCGCCAGTACAACTACGAGAAAATCCTCACCATGTACAACGACACGCTCCAGGGCAAGGCGCAGTACCTGGGCATGATCATGGGCGGCACGCCAACCTCCATCGAAGACCGTCGCCGTGGCGTGTTCTCCTACGAGGCCCTGCGCAGCCGACTCGCTCAAGGCCGCTTTGCACGCAAGGATCTTAAGGACATGCTCGCGCCCATCATCCGCCTGCAGCCACTCACCTACGAGGAGTTGCTGGTGCTGATCGAAAAACTCATGCAGATTCATGCCGGATACTTTGGCTGGACGTCCACGCTTACCGAGAACGACTTGGTGGACTTCCTCAAGATCGAATTCGGTCGCGTGGGAGCCGACACGCATCTGACGCCGCGTGAAGTCATTCGTGACTTTATCGAGCTGCTCGACATCCTATGCCAAAACCCCGATGCAAACGTGGCTGAGTTGCTGCAAAGCGTCGGCGGCGACACGCTGGCGCCGGCAGCCGCAACAGGCGACACCGGCACCGCAGACGGCGACCGCAACTTCGCCGAATTCACCATCTAACCTGCCAAAAAGGGACAGGTTTATTTTGGCAGGTTATATCCTGGCAAACGTTGAGGCGGTAATGCAGCAAACCTTTGGCCACCGCGTTAAGAGATTCGCATTTGAGGGGAGGCCCCGTGAACGCCTTTGACCGATATGCTCCGTTTATCCAAGACTTCATCTACTCCCACGATTGGGAGAGTCTGCGCTCTATCCAGGTTGCAGCGGCAGACGCCATCTTTAACACGCAAGATAATGTGCTCCTGACGGCATCCACGGCTTCCGGCAAAACCGAGGCAGCCTTCTTTCCCATCCTGACCGAGTTTTGGGAGAACCCGCCCGCAAGCGTGGGCGCCCTCTACATCGGCCCCCTCAAAGCGCTCATCAATGATCAGTTCGTCCGCCTCAACGACCTCTGCGAAGAGGCCGATATCCCTGTCTGGCACTGGCATGGCGATGTCTCGCAGTCGCACAAGGCTAAGCTCATCAAAAAACCGAGCGGCATCTTGCAGATTACACCCGAGTCACTCGAGGCGCTCTTGATCCATAAGCACATGGCGATCCCGCGCATGTTTTGCGACCTGCGCTATGTGGTCATCGATGAGGTCCACTCGCTCATGCGCGGCGACCGTGGCGGACAGACGCTCTGCCTTATCGAGCGACTCTCGCGCATGGCCGGCGTGCAGCCTCGCCGCATTGGCCTTTCGGCTACCATCGGCGACCCCGAGCGCACGGGCGCTTTTCTCTCACAGGGAACGGGACGCGACTGCGTTATCCCCCGCTTTGAAGAACCGCGCCGCGTGTGGCGCATCTCCATGGAGCACTTCTACAACTCGGGTCCCCAGGCACAGCAGCGGGGATTCGAGAGCATGGGTCCTCAAGAGGCCGAAGTGCTTGCGTGCGAGCGCATCGAGGCGGCGGCATCCGCGGCACTGCCGGCCGACACCCAAGACATGCGCCACAGCGGACAACTCACACAAGAGGAGCGCCGTCAACGTCGTGAGCGGGCACGGGGCAAGGCCGCTCCCAAGGACCGCCAAACTTCCTCGGCCCCCGAGGGCGAAGTCGATATCCCCCAAGCACCCGAACAGGCATTACTCAACCCCACCGACACAGCACCAGACAACGCCGACCCCGGCATGGGCTATATCTTCGAACACACCCGCGGCCGCAAGTGCCTGGTCTTTGCCAACTCGCGCGAGGAGGCAGAGGCCGTATGCTCCATGCTGCGTAGCTACTGCGAGAGCCGGCACGAGCCCGACCGCTTTCTCATCCACCACGGCAATCTTTCGGCATCGCTGCGCGAGACGGCCGAGGAACTCATGCGCGATGAGGAGCAGGCGCAGACAACCGTCACCACCTCCACGCTGGAACTCGGCATCGATATCGGCCGTCTGGAACGTGCGTTTCAGATCGATGCGCCGTTTACCGTCAGCTCCTTTTTGCAGCGTATGGGCCGCACGGGACGCCGCGATCTTCCACCCGAGATGTGGTTCGTCATGCGCGAGGAAGAGCCCGAGCCGCGCACGATGATGCCCGAGACCATTCCGTGGAAGCTCCTGCAGGGCATCGCGCTCGTACAGCTCTATCGCGAGGAAAAGTGGGTCGAACCGCCTGAGCTCGATCGACTCCCCTACAGTCTGCTCTATCACCAGACCATGTCGACGCTTGCCAGCACCGGCGAACTCACGCCGGCAGAGCTTGCCCAGCGCGTACTCACGCTCAGTTATTTCCATCGAGTCTCGGCCGATGACTATCGCGTGTTGCTGCGCCACCTCATCAAGATCGACCATATCCAGGTCACCGAGGGCGGTGGGCTCATTGTGGGCCTCGCGGGCGAACGCATCATTAACAACTTTAAGTTCTACGCCGTGTTCCAGGAAAACGAGGAGTTCACCGTCCGCAGCGAGTCGGCCGAGTTGGGCACAATCGTCAATCCGCCACCGCCCGGTGAGCGCATCGCCATCGCCGGACACTGCTGGATTGTCGAGGAAGTGGACTGGAAGCGCCACACCGTCTTTGCCACGCAGGTCAAGGGCCGGGTGCCGGCCTACTTTGGCGACTGCCCCGGCGACATCAATACACACGTACTCGAGCGCATGCGCAAGGCGCTCAACGAGCACGCAGTATATCCGTACCTTATGGGTAACGCACGGGCACGCCTTGCACAGGCTCGTCATACCGCCGAGATTTCGGGTGCGGGAACCAAGCCGCTCATCAACCTGGGCGGCGACAC
>CAJMBB010000079.1 GCA_905211615.1 uncultured Collinsella sp.
CCGCCTGCCATTTGTGTCCGCGCCGTTGCGGTGCGGCGCGCGATGAGGGCGCGCGCGGCGTATGCGGTGCTAACGACACGCTCAGGGTGGCCCGCGCGGCGCTTCATATGTGGGAGGAGCCGCCTATCTCGGGCGAGGCCGGTTCGGGCACGATCTTCTTTAGCGGTTGCTCGCTTAAATGTATCTACTGCCAGAACCACGAGATCTCGACCGGCAATTTTGGCCTTGAGATTTCGCCTGAGCGCCTGGTCGAGATTATGCTGGAACTGCAGGACCAGGGTGCCAACAACATCAATTTGGTGACGGCGACGCACTATGCGCACCTGTTGCCTGCCGCGATTGCCGCGGCACGGGCGCGCGGGCTGGTCATCCCAATCGTCTGCAACACGAGCGGTTACGAGCGCGCGAGTGCCGTGGCGGCGCTCGGTGACCTGGTCGATGTGTGGCTTACCGACTTTAAATATGCCGATGCCGGGCTTGCGCAGTCGCTCTCCCATATAATGGATTACCCGCGTGTGGCCGTGTCGGGTCTGGCCCAGATGGCGCGCGAGATCGAGCGCCGCGGGGGAGAGTTGGTGGACGAGGACGGGCTTATGAAGCGTGGCATGATCGTGCGTCACCTGGTGCTTCCGGGGCATGCAGACGATTCGTGTCGCGTGCTGGACCTGGTGTGGCAGACGGTGGGCGACGTGCCGATCTCGGTTATGAACCAGTACACGCCCAATGCGCTCATGCGCGAGCAGGGCGGCGACCTGGCACGCGCCGTGACGCGTGAGGAGTACGAGCAGGTGCTCGACCATGCCGACGACCTGGGCTTTACGACGATGTTCTGGCAAGAGGGCGGCGCGGTAGACGAGAGCTTCACCCCGGCCTTCGACACCACCGGCGTTCTTACTAGTGCAAAATAGTGCGTTCGCCGATGATTTTTCTGGGACGGGGCTCTTTGAGTAGTCTTTTTGGGACGGGGCCGAACTGGCATCCGAAAAGTAGTCAAAACAGCCCCGTCCCAAAAAGACTGGTTATTGGGCGTTGACAGTTGGCGAGCCGTAGGTAAAATATCGACTTGTCCTGGGGACGTAGCTCAGTTGGGAGAGCGCTGCCGTCGCATGGCAGAGGCCGAGGGTTCGACTCCCTTCGTCTCCACCCTTGGATTTGATAAGCCGCTGACATTGTGTCGGCGGCTTTTTTTGAAAGAAAGGGCTGCACCATGGCCGAGCTTGAGTCCCAACCATTGTCCGACGAGGAACGCGCCGAGTTGGAAGAGCTCCGCGCCGAGAAGGCCCGCCGCGAGGCTCGGGAAGAGGCCCGTCGCGAGCGTGAGGAGCTGGCTGCCCTGCGTGCCGAGCGTGCGAAGGCCGAGGAGGCCGCCACGAACGCCGCATCCGCATCGGCGCCCGCGCCCGCACCCAAGCCCGCTGCTGCGAAGCCTGCACCTGCCGCGCCCAAACCTCAGCCTAAAAAGGCCGCTCGTCCCAAGTCCGTCGAGCCCAAGTCGAGCCGTGACGAGATGACCTTTGCCCAGCGCATGGTTACCTCCAAGGAGCCTACGGGCGAGAACGAGATCCCTGGCATGGCGCCGGCTCAAAAAATCATCATTGTCCTTGCCCTCATCGCGTTTGTCATCTTTATGGGCTACACGATCCTGACCAGCATGGGCCTGTTCTAACCGATTCGCATCGGGCGTCATGTCCGCATGCTCTGCTCTCGTCCAACCCTCAAATTCTGCACCACACATCCGAAAGGTCGCCCCATGGCTTTGACCGACATCTCGCATCCCACCGACATTGCAATGCTCACCGATCTGTACGAACTCACTATGGCCCAGGGCCTGTGGGAGAGCGGCAAGGCCAATGAGCAGGGTTGTTTTACGGCGTTTTACCGCGACCATCCCTTTGGCAGCGCCTATGCCGTTATGTGCGGCACCGCCGAGCTGCCCGAGCTTGTCGAGAACCTGCGCTTTACGCCCGAGGACATCGACTATCTAGCTTCGCTCCAGGCTCCGGCCGGCGGCGCGATGTTTAAGCCTGCATTCCTCGACTACCTGCGCAACTTCCGTGCGCACGTGAACATTGACGCCGTGCCCGAGGGCGAGCTCGTGTTTCCGCGCGAGCCCATGGTGCGCGTCACCGGCCCGTCGCTGGAGTGCCAGCTTCTCGAGACCGCGCTGCTCAACATCGTCGGCTTCCAGACGCTTGTTGCCACCAAGACGGCACGCGTGGTGTTGGCGGCCGACGGTCGTCCCGTGGCCGAGTTTGGCCTGCGCCGTGCCCAGGGTCCCGATGGCGGCCTGGCCGTCGCGCGCGCGAGCTACGTTGCCGGCTGTTCCTCTACGTCTAATGTGCTCGCCGGTCGCCGCTACGGTATTCCCGTCTTTGGCACACATGCGCACAGCTGGGTGATGAGCTTCGATTCCGAGCTCGAGGCCTTCCGCGCATTTGCCAAGTCGAGCCCCAAGAACTGTACGCTGCTCATCGACACCTACGATGTACGCGAGGGCTGCGAGCATGCCATTACGGTTGCCAAGGAGATGGAGGCGGTGGGCGAGCGCCTGTCGGCTATTCGCATCGACTCGGGCGACCTCGCCAAGCTGTCCAAGTATGTCCGCGGCCGTTTTGATGCTGAGGGCCTGCCCTATGTGGGGATTTCGGTCTCCAATGACCTGGACGAGTACACGATCCAGTCGCTGCTCGACCAGGGTGCGCCCATCGATAGCTTTGGCGTGGGCACCAAGCTCGCGACCTGCTACGATCAGCCGGCGCTGGGCGGCGTGTACAAGCTTTCGGCCCGCCGCGCGAGCGAGACGGACCCGTGGACGCCGGTGGTGAAGCTTTCCGAGCAGCCCTACAAGCGCACGATTCCCGGCGTGCAGCGCGTGCGCCGTTATTACGATGGCTTTGGCGGCCCGGTCTGCGACATGATCTATGACGAGGACCATCTGGCAGGTGAGGGCGCCGCGCGCGGCAATACCCTCGTGGCCGTAAACGATGCGGCGCTGGTGACCGACGTGTCCGAGCTTGAGTATCGTGAGCTGCTGGTGCCGATCGTGCGCGACGGCAGTGCGGTTGCTCCGCGTGAGAGCATCGAGGACGCGCGCGAGCGCTGTGCTTGGGCACTCGATCATCTGGACGCAGCTTTCAAGCGCTTCCTGTACCCGCAGACCTATGTTGTGGGCATGGAGCAGGGCCTGGCTCAGGTGCGCGACGAGCTCGTGCGCAAGAACATGGCCGCGGCTTCGGCTTTCCCCTGGGCTCACTAATTCCTTGGGCGGTAGGGGCGAGTCACGCTCCCTTGGCCGCCAGCTCGGCCGTTCGCTGAACAGTTGATTGGTTTGACGTATGACGACTTCTGATAAAACGATGGTGGTAAAGATCGGTTCGTCCACGGTGGTGGGTGCCGATGGCAAGGTCAACCGCGCGTTTATCGGCGGCCTGGCTGATCAGGCCGCGGCCCTGCGCAAGCTCGGCTGGCGCTTGGTCGTGGTGAGCTCCGGCGCCATTGCCTGTGGCTATCCCGTGTTGGGCTTCGACCGCAAGCCGGTCGGCGACCTTCCGAGCTTACAGGCCTGCGCCTCGGCTGGTCAGTGCATCATCTCGTCGGCCTACGACGAGGAGTTCCATGCGCGCGACCTGCTCACCTCGCTCGTACTGCTCACGCGCCACGACACGGCCCGCCGCACGTCCTACCTGCATGCACGCGACGCCCTGCTGCGCCTGGTGGAGCTGGGCGTGGTGCCGGTTGTCAACGAGAACGATACCGTCACCGTCGACGAGATCAAGTTTGGCGACAACGACACGCTGGCGGCGCTTGTGAGCTGCCTGGTTTCTGCCGATCTGTGCGTGACGCTCTCGGACATCGATGGCCTCTATACCGCCAATCCGCACGAGGACCCCACGGCCGAGTTCGTCCCGGTCGTGCATAAGATCGATGCCAAGATTATCGCCTCGGCGGGTGATTCTTCCACATCGGTGGGCACGGGCGGCATGATTACCAAGATCCGTGCGAGCCGCATTCTGATGACGGCGGGCATTCAGAGCGTGATTTGCTCGGGCGAGGAGCCCGATGCACTCGTGCGCCTGGCCCGCGGCAAGAGTGTGGGAACCCTGTTCGATCCGCCGGCGGAACGCCTGGACATTGCGCCGCGCAAGCTGTGGATCGCGCTGGGTGACAAGGCACATGGCTCGGTGACGGTCGATGATGGTGCTGCGAAGGCGCTGGTCAGCCGTGGCTCTTCCTTGCTTGCGGTGGGTATTCGCGAGGTCGATGGCCAGTTTTCCGAGGGCGATGTGCTCGATGTGTGCGATCCGAGCGGTATGGTCGTCGCCCGCGGTATCGCTGAGGCCGATTCGGACGTGCTGGAACTTGCCGCCGGCCGCCGCCAGGACCAGATCGCCAGCAACCGCCTGCTTGCTAACCTGGCCGAGAAGCCGGCGATCCATCGAGACAACTTGATTGTATTTGCTTAGGCCTCGACGCCGGGCGCCTTCGATCTGCAAGGCACGTGGGGCGAAATTACCAGGGTAACTTTGCCCCGCCGCGCTTATGTCCGAGCTGGTCGCCACGATAATGGCCCATCTACTACGTTTGATAGGCTATCGGTGACCATGCCAAGAATTGCAAAAATAAAACCGCAGGTAGAACGCCTGCGGTTTTCTTTATTTATGGCATCTGGTTGGGCCATGCGGGTGAAACGTAGTAGATGGGCCGCTTTCGTGGCGAAGGACATCATCCGACACTTGGGGACGTTCCTATTGTGCCGGCAGGTGGGGATATTCCTTTGCTAGAAGATTCGGCGCAGGTCTCCGCGGTTGAGGGCCTCGTCGAAGAGGTGCTTGAATACCACGCTGCCGTGCAGGCCGTCGTGCTCGAACTCGTTGGTCACCCAGGCGTGCGAGTTGCCCACGCGGTCGAGCGTGTCGAGCTGCATGCCCGAGTCCACGTACATGTCATCGAAGTACACCGCGGCCTGGAGCGGCACCTCGTTGCAAGCCAGGCGCTGCGGGTCGTAGATCTTGTCCCAGTTCGTGTCTTCCATCAGCAGATCCATCGCGGGCTTGAAGGGTTTGAGCTCGGGCATCTGCTCAAACATCCACGGGAACATGGCCTCGCCGGTAAACATAAGCGGGCGCGCGAGTGTGTCGAACTCGGCACGATGAGCCTTCTCTTCTGCCGCGGCCCAGCGAATGGGCATAGTGTCACCGTCGGCGTAGATGAACTCCTGAAGCGTCCAGTACAGCGGATTCGTGCGCGTGTTGGTGCGCTCGAAGGCGCGCATCAAAAAGCTGTCAGATACCGAGGCGCCGCAGGTCAGCGTGCCGTCGCCGTCAACAAAAGCGTGATCGATAATCCAATGCATGCGCTCAAAGCTCGGCTTCATGCCAAAGTCGCTGCCCATGAGCTGTAGGCGCTCGACCGTCATCGGCGAGCCGTCGGGCAGCACGGGCTTCTGAGCCTCGAGCGCATCGGCCAGGGCTGCCACGCGCTTGACGTCGGCGGGGTAGCGGTCGTAATACTGCTGCGTCTTGGCGGCCATGCGCGGGAAGGTGTGCGCGTAGACCTCGCTGGCGCTCGCCGGCACGTGGGGGATGCCGCCGCAGGTAAAGCTCGCCGCCACGCCCTCGGGGAAGAGCGACAGATAGCTCAGCGTCAAAAAGCCGCCGTAGCTTTGGCCGAGCGTGACCCACGGCTTGCCGCCAAAGCCCACTAGGCGCAGGTACTCAAAATCGCGCACGATGGAGCTGGCAAGATGGCGCTTGAGGAAATCCGCCTGCGAGCGTGCTGTATCGGCGCCGGCGGCCGTTGCACGATCACCCAGTGCCTTGATCGTGCGTCCGTCCACGCAGCTACTGCGTCCGGTGCCGCGCTGGTCGGGAAGGACCACGCGGAAGTGCTTGACGGCCTCCTCGATCCAGCCGTCGCTTGTGGGCGACAGCGGACGCGGGCTCTCGCCGCCGGGGCCGCCCTGCAAAAACAGGAGCAGCGGCAGATCGTCGTTGATGCGGTCAGGCGCGCAAGCCACGCGGTAGAAGAGCTTGATGCTCTCGGGCGCGCCGGCGATTGGTGCCGGCATAGCGCCGCGGCGCATGGTGCTGCCGACGGCCAGGAGCATCGGCTCCAGGCCGCGCCAGTCAAGGGGGACGTCGATGCTGTGGTCCTCGACGTAAAGGCCGGGGACGTGGTACGAAGTGATGAGGGCCATGTGAGTCTTCCGTTCGTTGCGGTGTTTCGGGTTGACCAATTCTACCGCCGCGGGCGAGGCCATGTGCAAATCGGCTACCATGGTTGCAAACTTCTAGGAGAAAGGGCCGCCCATGTCGGTCGATATAGCCACGTATGTCCACGATCTTGCCGTTGCCGCCAAGGCAGCGTCGGCCTCGCTTGCCACGGCGAGCGATGAACAGCGCCAGGAGGCCGTGCGCGCCATGGCCGCAGCACTGCGCAACGGTGTCGACTCCATCGTCGCCGCCAACGAGCTCGATATGTCCGCCGCGCGCGATGCGGGTACCTCGGCCGGACTGCTCGATCGTCTGCTGCTGACGCCCGAGCGCGTCGAGGGCATGGCCGCCGGCCTGGAAAAGCTCGCCGAGCTGCCCGATCCCGTGGGCCGCGTGCTCGACCACCGCGTGCTTGCAAGCGGCGTGGACCTGACCCGTGTGAGTGTGCCGCTGGGCCTGGTCGCTATGGTCTACGAGGCGCGCCCCAACGTGACGGCCGACGCCGCGGGCATCTGCATCCGCACCGGCAACGCCTGCATTCTGCGCGGCGGCTCGCTGGCCTATCACTCGTGTGCCATGATCGCCGAGCTGCTGGCCGATGCGCTCGAGGCCAAGGGCTTCCCGCGCGAGGCCGTGTCGATGATCGAGTCCACCGACCGCGAGGCCACTGGCGAGCTCATGAAGCTCCGCGGTATTGTCGACGTGCTCATTCCGCGCGGCGGTGCAGGCCTGATCCAGCGCTGCGTGCGCGAGTCGCTTGTGCCGGTGATCGAGACGGGCACGGGCAACTGCCACATCTACGTGCATGAATCCGCCGACTTTGATAAGGCGCTCAACATTATCGTTAATGCCAAGACCCAGCGCGTAGGCGTGTGCAATGCCGCCGAGTCGCTGCTGGTCGACCGTGCTGTGGCCGATGCGTTTTTGCCCGCGGTCGTGGCCGTGCTGCATGACCACGGCGTGCTCATTCACGGCGACGAGGCAACCTGCGCCGCATGCGCCGATGCCGGGCTTGCCGAGGGCGACAACTACGTCGCCGCGACTGAGGAGGACTGGGGTCGCGAGTACCTGGCTCTCGAGATGAGCGTGAAGGTCGTGGCAAACGAGGACGAGGCCATCGCACACATCAATCGCTACGGCACGATGCACTCCGAGGCCATCGTTGCCGAGGACACGGATGCTTGCGAGTGCTTCCTCGATGCGGTCGATGCCTCGGCCGTGTACTCCAACGCCAGCACTCGCTTCACTGACGGCGGCGAGTTTGGCCTGGGCGCCGAGATCGGCATCTCGACCCAAAAACTCCACGCCCGTGGCCCCTTTGCCGCCGAGGCCCTCACCACCTACAAATACAAGCTCCGCGGCACCGGCCAGGTCCGCCCCTAAACCTACCAAAAAGGGACAGGTTTATTTTGGCAGGTTTTATCTGCGGTTTTGCCGGGCGACACGATCGCCCGGCTTTTTTCTCCGCATAACTTTTTTGCCTTTCGGCTTGAGCCGCGGCGATATACGATAGTGACACCGTGTCCTAACATCGACTCACCTGGAGGTATTGCCATGTCCCAGACGCTTTCCGCCGGAATCACCCGCGACCGCGCGTTTGAACTGCTTAACGAGCACAACAAAGACCCGTTCCACATCACCCATGGCGAGACGGTCGAGGGCACCATGCGCTACTTTGCGCGCGAGTTCGACCCCGAGAACGAGGAGTTTTGGGGCATCGTCGGCCTGCTGCACGACTTGGATTGGGAGGAGCATGAGGACGACCCCATGAACCACACCATCTATGCTGCCGAGATTCTTAAGGGCGAAGGTGCGTCTCCCGAGCTCATTCGCGCCATCCAGACGCACACGTCGGACTTCAACACCTCGCTGCCCAAACCCGAGCTGCAGATGGAAAAGATCCTGTTTGCCTGCGATGAGCTCACCGGCCTGATCGGCGCCGCCGTCATCATGCGCCCGAGCAAGAGCGTTATGGACTTTACGACCAAGTCGCTCAAGAAGAAGTTCAAGGACAAGCGCTTTGCCGCCGGCTGCTCGCGCGAGGTCATCGAGCGCGGCGCGGAAATGCTCGGCTGGGATCTTGACACGCTCATTGAGCAGACGATCCTCGCCATGCGTGCAAGCATTCATGTCGAATAATTTCCCTGCATAAATTCCTACCGGTCATTTATTACCTGCGGAAAGGAAGGTGCTTTTATGAGCGATTTTACCCCTACGCCCACGCCGAGTTACAGCGGAAAGCTCCGCAACCATATGCTGATGGTACCCGAGTGCATCAACGAGTGCAGCGGCATCCGCATCTTCGGCAGAACGATCAAGTCCTTTGTCTTTTCCACTGACGTTGCCACCATCGCAAGCGTCAATGCCGATGCGGTGATTGCCGTTTATCCCTTTACCCCGCAGCCGCGCATCGTGCGCGCCGTCATCAGCGTGGCGGATATGCCCGTGTTCTGCGGCGTCGGCGGCGGCTTCACGTCTGGCGCGCGCTCTGTCGCCCAGGCGATGGAGGCTGAGCACTGCGGCGCTTACGGCGTTGTGCTCAACGCGCCCGTTTCAGCCGATATCCTGCGCGACATCAAGTCGCACATCGACATTCCGGTCGTGGCGACCATCGTCTCCGCCACGCAGGACACTGAGGCGCGTATTGCCGCAGGCGTCGACATTTTGAACGTCTCTGCCGCGTCGGAAACGCCGCAGCTCGTCG
>CAJMBB010000080.1 GCA_905211615.1 uncultured Collinsella sp.
GTGGCAGACGAGGCCGCCGATGACACCTTCTACGCCGTCGCCAACTACACGGCCTTCCCGCCGCTGGTCAAGGAACTCGACGGACTGAAGGGCGCCACCGCCGACGCTGTTGCCGGGCGCGCCGTAGCCCGTGCCGACGGCAGCGCTCTTCCTGTCGACATCGCGCCAGTCGAGCTTTCGCGCCCGCTGCGCATCGTCTACCTGTATCCCGATGCCCTTAACCTCTACGGCGACGGCGGCAACGTTATCGCGCTCGAGCGCCTGGCGTGGCATTCCCGTGCGCGTGGACGAGGTCCGTATGGGCGAAACGCTTGATTTGACCGATGCCGATATCGTCATGATGGGTGGAGGCTCCGACCGTGACCAGCTAGCCGTGGCACACGAGCTGCTCGCCCAAAAAGACAAGGTCGCGGCCTATGTTGAGGATGGCGGCTCGCTGCTTGCCATCTGTGGCAGCTATCAGCTGCTCGGCCGTTCGTACTATATGGGCGAGGATCGCATCGAGGGTCTGGGGGTCATTGCCGCCGAAACCGTACGCGGCTCCGACCGCCTGATCGGCAACGTAGCCGTCAAAACCGACCTGGCACCCGAGCCCTTTGTGGGATTCGAGAACCATGGTGGCCGCACGCTTTTGGACGCCGATGCCACGCCGCTCGGAACGTCCGTCGTCACGGGCACCGGCAACAACGGCGATGATGGCCTTGAGGGCCTCATCTACAAGGGCGTCATCGGCACGTACCTGCACGGACCGGCACTGCCCAAGAACCCCGAGCTCGCCGACTGGCTGATCGCGCACGCCCTCGAGCGGCGCGGCGATGCGCAGGCCACAGCCCTGCTGCCGCTCAAGCCCCTCGACGACACCTACGAGCACGCCGCCCACGACGTCGCCATGAAGCTCCTCCCCTAGCACCTCACCACCACAAAGGGGACAGGCACCTTTGTGGTGGTTTTGACCCGTCCCGGCGGTTTGTCTCAATCTGTAACATCTAGACCGTTAAAAGTCGTCTTACTGTTACAGAATGAGATGTTCGTCCCGACGCCTGCCTTTTGTCTCGATCTGTAACACATAGAGCCGATTTATCAGCCCAGATGTTACAGGTTGAGATGTTTGAAGATCGGGATAGAGAGCCAGCTCCTATGTGGTGGTTTTCCAGTTTGCCAACGATATACGCGCCGGCAAAAAAGTCTGCTATACTCTTTCCCGCTGTCCCCATCGTCTAGCGGCCAAGGACGCCACCCTTTCAAGGTGGATATCGCGGGTTCGAATCCCGCTGGGGGCACCATTTAAACTGAGAAGCCCGTTCACCCTCGCGGTGGCGGGCTTTTTGCTACCGATATGCCGGGATTCGAACCCGACAGGGTGCGGAGCTGAGGAAACGCGAAGCGTTTTCCAGCGCAGCACGCGAGGGCCGTAGGCCCGAAGCGAAAGCGGGCGGCGTCAGCCGCACGCGACATCCCTCATCGCCCACCACCGAATTGTTAGGCCTCCAGCGATGGAGGCCTTTCTTTTTTTCAGGCCCATCGCAGGGGGGGGGATTCGAACCCGCCAGCACGTCTGTCACAAAGGCCGTGGCCAAATAATGGCAAAAATGAGTACTGCTACTTTGCTTGCAACATATAAAAAGATGGCGTTTGCGTAAGTTACGCAGCATATGTCCATTATTAGGACTAACAGTTAGATCACAATCGTGCATTCATCGCCATTTCGACTTGCTATCTGGCCTTATTAGTCCAAAATTGCTGCTACCAAATCGGTAGCAGTACTCATATTTAATGTTTTTTGACCAGCGGGTCTCCCTGCCTTAGCAAATCTAAGGCAAAACGGGTTTCAGACCGCTGAATCATGCCGCATAGGGCACGTCCGCAGTCCGGAACCCGGTCCAAATTGAGTTATTGCGCCGCGTTAGCCCAAGACACCCGACAGGATCTCGACCAGACTGTCCACGTCGGCTTCCTCGCAGACGAGCGGCGGCAAGAAACGCAGCGTATGGGCACCCGTAGCGTTAATCACGACACCGGCGGCCAGCGCGCGGGCAGCAATATCATGCGCATCGCCCGCAGCGTCATCCAAATCGCATCCGAGCATCAGGCCGCGGCCACGAACCTCAACCACGTGCGGGAGCTTGGCCAGCGCCTGCTCCATATAGGCGCCCACCTTGGCGGCATGCTCGGCATAATCGCCACGCACAAGCGCGGAGAGCGTCGCGGCACACGCCGCGATGGCCAGGCAGCTACCGCCAAAGGTCGAGCCGTGGTCGCCCGGCTTAAACACGTCGGCAATCTCCTTCTTTGCCACGACGGCGCCCATAGGCACGCCGTCGGCAATGCCCTTGGCAAGGCTCATGATGTCGGGCTCCACGCCATAGGTCTGGAACGCAAACGGCTTGCCGGAGCGGAAGATGCCGCACTGGACCTCGTCGGCGATAAGCACGGCGCCCACTTCGTGTGCCAGGTCGCGCGCTGCCGCCATAAACTCCTCGGTCATGGGGTGCACGCCACTCTCACCCTGGATCGGCTCGAGCATCACGGCACAAATCTCGCTCCCCAGCTGCTTAAAGATCGCACGCAGCTCGTCCACATCGTTGGGCGCGCAGGCCACAAAGCCACCCGGCAGCGGGCGGAAGCTGTCCTGCAGCCAATCCTGCATGGTGGCGGCAATGGTCTCGAGCGTACGGCCGTGGAAGCCGCCGCGCATGCACACGATGGTGTTGCCGCCATTAGCGGCACGCTTGGCGTACAGGCGCGCGAGCTTCATCGAGCCCTCATTGGCCTCGGCGCCAGAGTTGGCAAAGAAGGTCTCCCAAACCTGCTCATCCGCAGCCGGGGCACCAAGAGCAGCTGCCGTGGTCTCATCGCCGGCGGCAATGGCATCGGCAAGCACGCGCGCACCATCTACCTCGTCGTTAGCAAGCTTGGACAGCAGCGCCGCGACCTGTCCACGCTGCTCGATGTAGAAGTAATTGGAGACATGCATGAGCTTTTTGGTCTGTGCCTCGAGCGCCGAGAGCACAGCCGGGTCGCCATGACCTAGGCTGCACACGCCGATGCCGGCAAGAAAGTCGAGGTACTCACGGCCATCGTCGCCGGTGAGCTTCATGCCGTGACCCTCGACAAACTCTACCGGAGAGCGGCCAAAGGTATGCATAACGTAATGGGATTCAAGCGATTGCTGAGCTGCAAGTGACATGGGATGCCTTTCGTTGGGCGCCAGACGGCGCGGGGCTATGGGTGCAGGAATGGGGCGGCTGCGGGTCAGCTAGACCGTCTGAAGCTTCTCGACCTCGTCAAGGTTTTCGGTCAGACGCGCAGCAAACGTCGAAAGCGGATGCGGATGCGTATCGAACTCGTAAGCCGTCTCGGTGGAATGGATCACGGTGCCGACACCGGCATCGGTCAGCAGCTCCAGGAGCAGCGAATGCGGCGTAGTACCGTTAATGATGTGGGCACGAAATACGCCGCCGGTAAGCGCATCGACGGCCGCACGCAGCTTGGGAATCATGCCCTTATCGACCTCGCCGCCGTAGAGCATTTCGTTAACCTCGTCGAGCGTTAGGTTGGAGATAAGCGAGTCCTTGTCGCTAAAGTCCTTGTACAGGCCATCGACATCGGTCAAAAAGATCGCCTTATGCGCGTGGAGCGCCGCGGCAACGGCACCGGCGGCGGTATCGGCGTTGATGTTGAAGAAACCGCCGTCCTCCCCCGCCGCGACGGTGGCGATGACGGGAATGTACTCGCTATCGAGTAAGCGCTCGATATAGTCGGTGTTGACGTGCGTCACTTTGCCCACGCGACCGAGCTCGGGGTCGAGCGGCTCGGCGATGAGCGTGCCGGCATCGCTGCCCGACACGCCCACGGCCAGGTTGCCGTGGTGGTTGATGGCAGCAACCAGCTCCTGGTTAACCTTGCCGCCCAGCACCTCGCGCACGATATCCATAGTCGCCGGCGAGGTCACGCGCTGGCCGTTCTTAAACTCGACGGGAATATCGTAATGGCTCAGCGCCTCGTTGATAGCCTTGCCGCCGCCGTGCACGATGACGGGGCGCATACCGATGATCTTGAGCAAAACGATGTCGCTCATCACGTCGCGGCGCAGCTGCTCATCAACCATGGCGGCTCCGCCATATTTGATAACAACCGTCTTGCCGGTCAGGTTCTTAATCCACGGCAGCGCTTCGAACAGCAGCTGCGCGGTTGCTTCGTTGGATTCGCTCGAACGACAATCGCGTGCGAATTTCATAATCTGCCTCGTCTTTCATATCGTTATCGCGCCGTGCTCCGCTGTCCGCAATCGCGGCAAGATACGCAGCGTGCCCGGAATCTAGGAACGGTAGTCGCCGTTGATGGAGATGTACTCATGCGTGAGGTCGCAGGTCCACACGGTCGTTGCCGCGTCGCCTGCGCCCAGGTCGGCCGAGATCACGATCTCGGGCGCCTCGAAACGTCGTAGAGCCTCGTCCTCGTCAAAGGGAACAGTCAGACCATCGCGACAGACAGGCATGCCCATCATGTCGATGGAAACGTCTTCCTGATTAAACTTCACGCCGCACTTGCCAAGCGCCATAGCAACGCGGCCCCAGTTGCAGTCGTGGCCGGCGATGCAGGTCTTAACGAGCGGCGAGTTGGCAACGGCACGGGCGGCGATATCGGCCTCCTCGTCGTTCACGGCGCCGGTAACGTTGACCGTAACAAGCTTAGATGCGCCCTCACCATCGGCGGCGATATTGCGCGCCAGGCTCTCGCACACCTCGTGCACGGCAAATGCCAACTCGTCAAAGGCATCGGAGCCCTCGACGATAGGCTCGGCATCTGCGGCAGCGGCGCCGGAGGCAAGCATGATGCAGGTGTCGTTGGTCGAGGTGTCGGAATCGACCGTTACCTTGTTAAAGGTCTGCTTGACGGTCGAGAGCAGCAGGGCATGAAGTGCCGCAGGCTCGACGGGGGCATCGGTGGTGATAACTGCGATCATGGTGGCCATGTTGGGCATGATCATACCCGAGCCCTTGCACATTCCGCCTACCGTATAGACATTGCCCGCATGACCCGCAGCCTCACTGACGTAGGATACGGCGTACTCCTTGGAGTGCGTGTCGGTCGTCATGATGGCGCGAGCGGCATCGGCGCCACCGTGGGCGGAGAGCGCCTCGTAGGCAGCAGGAATGGCGGTCTCAAACGTGTCGATCGACAGAATCTGGCCAATCACACCCGTGGAGGCAACCAGAATCTGCTGGGGCTCGCAGCCGATGACCTGCGAGGCGATGTTGCACGTCTCGCGCGCGCAGGCAAGGCCCGTCTCGCCCGTGGCGGCATTCGCGTTGCCGGAGTTGATTGAAACGCCGGCGATGATGCCATAGCCCTTGCCCACACCGCCCAGGTTGGCGCGGCTCACCTGCACAGGCGCTGCGCAAAAGCGATTGGTCGTAAACACGCCGGCACCGGGACAGGGTTTATCGGGCACGACGAGCGCGTAATCCAAGCGCTCGGGATTCTTGCGAAAACCCGCATGAATACCCGCGGCCTTAAAGCCGGCCGCTACCGTAATGCCACCCTCGACGGCACGAATCTTGATATCGAACTGCTCTGTATTCATCGTCCTTACGACTCCTTATATCAAACAAAAAACGGACATCGGTTGGTGCGCCATGCCAGTCGTGATCATGAGACCAGCTTAAGAGTGGCGCCCCACTCGATGCCCGACTACCAAATCGTTAACAATCGAATGTGCTACACCGGGCACGCCACTGTGGGCAAGCCTCGTCGCTCGTCAAAGCCAAAGACGATATTGGCGCATTGGACTGCTTGGCCCGCAGCGCCCTTGCACAGATTGTCGATGGCGCCCGTCGCCACCAGCACGCCCGCGCGCTTGTTGAGCGCGAGGCCAATCTGGGCGGCGTTGGTGCCGACGACCGAAGCCGTCTTGGGCTGCTGGCCGGCGTCGAGCACGCGCACAAAGGTGCGTCCAGCGTAGAACTGCTTGTAATAGTCGACAACATCCTCAAGAGCCAACGTGTCGAGAGCCTGCGGCGCGAGCGGCAGCGTCACCGTGGAGAGCAGACCACGCTTGAGCGGTGCCAGGTGCGGGGTAAAGACGACGCGATCGGTCAGGCCCAAGATCTGCTCGATTTCGGGCGTGTGGCGATGCTTGCCCACGCCGTATGCTTCCAAATTCTCGTCGGCGCTGCAAAAATGCGTACGAGCGTTGCAGGACTTGCCGGCACCCGTCACACCGCTGATGGCATCGACAATCACGGGGCCGTTCTCGGCCACCCAGCCCGCGCGCACGGCGGGCGCGGCGGCAAGGCTCGTTGCGGTGGGATAGCAACCGGCGCAGGCGACCAGCACGGGTTTGCCGTCGGCATGGTCGGATGCGGCGGTCTCCAAGTCCTGGCAGAACAGCTCGGGCAGACCGAAGGCACGGGTCTTGAGCAGCTCGGGGCTCGTATGCTCGGCGGCATACCAAGCCTCAAAAACGGACGCGTCGTTCAGACGGTAGTCGGCCGAAAGATCAAAGCAGGAGACGCCCGATGCAAGCAGCGCGGGCACCTGTGCCATGGCAGCCGTGTGCGGCACGGCCAAAAAGACCGCGTCGCAGTTCTTGAGCTCAGGGGCATCATGCGTCGTAAAGACAAGATCGCTTACGCCGGTGAAGCTCGGGTGCACCGCAGACAACGGCTGGCCGGCATCGGCGTTGGACGTAATGGCAGCAAGTTCAAACTCGGGATGACCGAGGACGAGGCGAATGAGCTCGGCTCCGGCATATCCAGCCGCGCCGACGATTCCAACCTTCAAAGACATATCAGACTCCTTGTCTGCGATTTATGCACCGATGCGCATTTCGCAGCGGTCGTTATGAAGTGAGTTGAAACTTTAGCACCAAAAGATGCATTAATACGTAAATGGCTTGCATATTCATGCATTGAAACATTCCCGACACATTCGCTTGAAGGAATTGACAAATGGAGCGGGCCCCGTATTGACCGGCGCTCCTAACGGCGCCGGGCAATACGGGGCCCGCCCATGCGAAAACCAAGTTGTTAGGATGAGCCAGCTGGCTAGAGCTCGACCGGCACCCATTCGTCGTGATTGCAGATAAAAGCCTCGGGATCCTCGACGCTAAAGAAGACGAGCGTGGGGTCGTTAGGCCCCTCATAGTGCTCGCCCAGGCGCTCTAGATGCTTCCACCCAGCTTCGCGCATTTCGCCTAAAGCCCGGTCATCCAAGCCGGCACGCCCGCGCAAGATGAGCCAGCCATGGCCCGGCCACCAACTCGTGGCCTCAAAGCGCTGGTTTTGCAGCAGCTCTTGCCACACATCTTTGGTGCGCGCTGTTACAAACCACAGCTTGCCATCCTGGATCTGCGCAAACGAAAACGGACGCACATGAGGCTGTCCGTCAACGCTCGTCGCCAAATACCATGCCGGCACCGACGTCAGATACTCCAACACCGTATTCAATCCGTCCATGTGTCCTCCTGGCGCTAGCTAATTCGGAACGGGTAGTTAATTTGAGACGCTCTAGAGCTCCAGGCGCTCCTCGCTGCCGTCGATATCACAGAAGCGCGCGGCAATGTTGCGGACCGAAAAGAAAGCAAGGCGGCCGTCGTTGGCACTCTCGTGTTCCTCGCCGATGCCCACCATGTGCTTAAAACCCGCTTGACGCACCTTGTCGCTCGCAACCGCGTCGTCCTCAAGTGCGGCCTCGCCGGTCAACACGATCCAACATTCCCCCGGCTTCCAGCCCGAGAGCTCAAACTTGGGATTCGCACTCAGCTCCGCCCACACATCCTTGTCGCGCGACGTGCAAAACCACAGCTTACCGTCATCGACCATGGCAAACGAAAACGGCCTCACGCGAGGCTGATGCCCGTCGGTCACATCGGTCGTGGCCAGATACCACGCCGGAATGCGCCTGAGATACGAACAGGCGCGCTCAAGCTGAGCCGTGCGGTCGTTGTCGGTCATAGGGACCCCTTTCTTGCGCTCGAATCGCGCCTAAACAAGTTGAAGGTTGACGACGATGACACACGCAAACAGCAGCATCGTCACAACCGCAGCCAGCGCATCCCCGCGGCGAAATGCAAGCGCATGCAGACGCGTGCGGCCCTGCTCGCCGTGATAGCAGCGTGCATCCATGGCGGCAGACAACGTCTCGGCATGACGGAACACGCCCGTGAACAGTGGAATCGCCACACTGCCGAGCATACGCACGCCGCCGAGCGGGCCACCCGTTACGCGTGCACCGCGGCTTGCCTGCGCGTCCGCCGTCTGCTTCATCTCGGTGGCAAACTGCGGCATAAAGCGCAACGCGATGCCCATGATCATGCCGAGCTCATGCGCAGGGAGCCCCACGCGCGCAAACGGTGCGAGCAGACGCTCAAAGCCCGCGGTGAGGTCGAGCGTAGGCGTGGTGAGCGTAATGGCGCTCATGCCGGCCATCATCAGGGTCAGGCGACACGCCATAAAGGCGGCAGAACGCAGTGAGCCCTCGCTTATCTGCAGAAAGCCGAGCTGCCACAGGATGCGCCCACTCTGATCGGTAAACAAGTTGAGCACCGCGACCACGACGACGATTGCCAGCAGCGGCGCCATCGACGACAGAACGCGACGAGCCGGCACCCGGGACACGGCATAGATCAGCACGACGAAAATTGCGACAGGAGCCAGTCCGCGGA
>CAJMBB010000081.1 GCA_905211615.1 uncultured Collinsella sp.
CCGCCGTGAGCCGCTGGAAGGAGGCAGCATGTCCGATACCGTTCGTGCCGAGAAAATCGCGCACGAGGTCGACTATGCCGCCCGTCAGCTGGCCCAGGCGGGCCGCTTGGACCTGACGCACGAGTTTATCCAGCATGGCGACGTGACGGTCTATGCACATGTGACTTCAGTAGCGCGGGCGAGCCTGTCCTTTGCCGAGCGCTTGGGCCGTGCTGGCATTTCGGTCGACCGTGCTTCGTTGTTGCGCGGGGCCCTGCTGCACGATTACTTTCTCTATGACTGGCACGATCCCGACCCGAGCCATCGGCTGCACGGATTTCGGCATCCGTTTTTTGCCCTGGCGCGTGCGGAGGAAGATTTTGATCTGACGTCTCGTGAGCGGAATATTATCGTGCGCCATATGTTTCCGCTGGTGCCGGTGCCGCCGACGTGTCGTGAGGCATGGATTGTGTGCCTGGCAGATAAATGGTGCGCGCTGCGCGAGACGGTCGCCGGCCGCCTGCCGCGCAAGGACGAGGCTGACGATGGCGCGAATAGCGAATCGAGCGAAAAGAGGAGAGGGTAGACGGTGGAAACCGCGATCGACATGGCATTTGACGGCGCGACGCTTGCCGCCTGCCCGCTCTCGGCGCTGGTGCTCTCGTTTGCCTTCTACGGTTTTTGCGGCTGGGCATGGGAATCGACAGTCTGCGCCATGCTCAACCACGGGCGCTTTGCCAACAGCGGCTTTTTGCTGGGACCGTGTTGTCCTATCTATGGTGTGGGCGGCATAGCCTGCTGGCTTTTGCTGCGCGGGATTCCGGATGCCTCGGGCCAGTTTGTCGCCGCGGCGCTTGTATGCAGCGTGATCGAGTACAGTGTGGGCCTTCTATTGGAAAAAACAACAGGCGCGCGCTTTTGGGATTACTCGCACCTGCCGTTTAATTTGCATGGACGCATCTGTCTGTACTGGGCCTGCGCGTTTGGCTTGGGTTCGTTGTGCATTTGTCGCGTAGTGGAACCGGCGGTGTTGGGCTTGCTCGGCCATTTGCCGGTGCTGATTGTGCGACTGTCCGCCTTTATCGTCGCGGTCGCGATGATGGTCGACGCGGCATGCTCTTTGGCCAGTTGGCGCCGCCTGTCTGATCAGCTGGAGCGTGTGCGCGCCGACCTTGCCGACCGCATCAACGAGTCGCTTGCCGACGCGTCCGACTCCATGCTCGAACGTATTCCCGATTCGGCGATCGACTCGGTGGCGCAGACGCATATCCGCGGCCGTGCCGTTAACGCGTGGCTGGCCGAGCTGGGCGACGCGGCGCTCGATGCCCTTCGTGAGAAGACTTCGATGCCGACGTTTATTTCGGATGGCGCTCATGGCCTGGCGCTTGCCGCCCGCCGCGTGGCCGATGCCGCGCCGAGCGTGCCCCATCCATCGCTCGCCCGTCTCCGTGCCGGCAGGCGCGCGAACCGTCCGGTGCCGAGTGTGTCACTCAGCCGCCGCGACCTACGCTTCTTTAACGCCTTCCCGCGCCTGCGCATCAATCGCTACGAAGGTGTCATTCGAGCAACTAATCTCCGCGACCGCGCCCGCGAGCTGTTTCGGCGCTAGCCGGGATGGGCGCGCTCACGGCTCCCTTGCTCGCGTATTTCCCGTTCGTTTCGCGCCCGTTGCCGCGCCGTTTCCAAAATTGCGGCACCGTTTCCATTCGACAACGCAGCGTTTAACAACGCCGTATCTGGTCTACACCAGTTGCCCCTCGGCCGCATTATGGGCGCCGACAACGTTCATGCGATCAAGGGGGAGCGAATGTACGATACGGGATCGACAACGTTTATGCTCATCTGCACTATGCTCGTGTTTTTAATGACACCGGGTCTGGCGTTTTTCTATGGTGGCCTGTCCAGGCGCAAAAATGTCATCAACACCATGCTCATGTGCTTTGGCGCCATTGGCCTGGTTGGTGTGCTGTGGATTGTTGCCGGCTGGTCGCTGGCCTACGGCGGCGACTGTTCCAGCCCGTTTATTGGAGGCCTTGACCAGCTACTGTGCCTTCCGGTGCTCAACCAGGTGCTGCAGGCGGCTGAGGGCAATGCCACTGACGGCGCCGTCTACCCTCAGATCATCAACATCGCCTTTCAGATGGCATTTGCCATGATCACTGCTGCTATCGTCACGGGCAGCCTGGCCGGCCGCGTTAAGTTTGGTGCCATGACGGCCTTCCTGGGCATTTGGCTGCTTGTGGTCTATGCGCCGCTTGCCCACATGGTTTGGGGCGGCGATGGCTCCTTTATCGGTGACATTATCGGCGCACTCGACTTTGCCGGCGGCGACGTGGTGCACATTTCGTCCGGTCTTACGGGCCTGATCCTCTGCTTAATGCTCGGCCGTCGTCGCGGTTTTGGCATGGTGAGCTATCGCCCGCATAACGTGCCGTTTGTGGCGCTGGGCGCCGGGCTGCTTTGGCTTGGCTGGTTTGGCTTTAACGGCGGCAGCGAGTTCAAGGCCGACGCCGTGGCGGCACTTGCCATCCTCAACACCGTGACGGCCAGCGCAGCGGGCATGGTCTCGTGGCTTGCCGTCGAGCGTGTGCACACCGGTCGCCCCACGCTGGTGGGTGCCAGTACCGGTTTGGTTGCGGGCCTTGTGGTGGTCACGCCGGGCGCGGGCTTTGTCGAGCCGTGGGCGTCGCTGGTTATGGGCCTGATCGTGTCTCCCGTCTGCTACCTGGCCATCAGCCATCTCAAGACCAAGTTCGGCTACGACGACGCGCTCGATGCGTTTGGTTGCCACGGCATCGGCGGCATCTTGGGCGGCGTGCTTACGGGCCTGTTCTGCGTGCCGGAGCTCTCGTGGACCGGTAAGGGCGGCCTGTTCTACACGGGCGACGTTTCACTGCTCATCTCACAGATTTTGGGCATTGTGGTGACGGTCGCTATTGTGCTGGTGCTCGATTTGGTGATCGCCGCGGTGGTCAAGGCGCTGTTCCATGGCAGTCTGCGTGTGGACGAGGCCGACGAGGCACTGGGCCTGGATGCGAGTCAACACGGCGAGAGCGCATATCCCTCCTTCTCGGGACTTGACTAGCGGCTTCCCCAGGCACCGCACCTTGGGTTTCAAACCGTCGCTTGCGTACAAAAGTACGCGGCGCTCCTCTTTCAACCCAATCTGCGGCACCTGGGAAACCCGCGTCTCATGTAAAGGGATACGTTGATTATTGAGAGGAATTCATTATGAAAAAGATCACGGCTATCGTGCGCCAGGAAAAGCTTGAGGTTCTTAAAGACGCGCTGTTTGCTGCTGATGTTCGCGGTATGACTATCAACCAGGTGCAGGGCTGCGGCGCACAGCATGGCTGGCAGGAATATGTGCGCGGCAACGAGTTGCTTGTCAACACGATCCCTAAGGTGCAGTTCACCCTCATCTGCGCCGATGAACATGTCGACGGCATTGTCGAGATTATCTGCAACGCCGCCCGCACCGGTGCCGTCGGTGACGGCAAGATTTGGGTCGAGCCGGTCGAGGAAGTCATCCGCATCCGTACCGGCGAGCACGGTCCCGCCGCGGTATAGAATCGACCGCCTACCATCCGCAACGTTAAAATGCTGCAATGAGGCACAAGACTTGCGTTGCGGATGGACGGATTATGGGTCGTAATAAATATCCCGAGGAGACTGTCGCGAAGATTCTCGACGCGGCGCTGGAGCTATTCTGCGTACAGGGTTATGAGGGGACGAGCATTCAAGACATCGTCGACCGCCTCGATGGCATGACCAAGGGTGCTGTCTATCATCACTTTAAGAGCAAAGAGGAGATTTTCAACGCCGCATTTGATCGGGCAACGGCTCCGATTGCTGAGCACCGTCGCGCGACACTCGGTGCTGGCAATATGACGGGAGCTCAAAAGCTCAAACGACTTTATGCGCCTGAGTCCGTCGTTCCGCAAATCGAGCTATGGGCTCGCATGCATCCTGCGGCAGATCCGGTAAAAAGCTCGCGGCTGCTGGCGATGCAGTACCAAGGTTCGTTTGACGAGTCGGCCGATGGCAATCTCTTGCCAGTAATCGAGGAAGGCATCGCCGACGGCTCCATTGCGTGCGAATGCCCGCGCGAAGCAGCGGAGGCCGTATCGTTGTTAGCGAATCTTTGGCTGCTGCCATTGTTCCGTCCGCTCGAGCCCAAGGAGCGAATGCTTGCTCGCGCACAATGTTTGGCGCAGATGGCGGCCGCGGTGGGGCTTGATTTGGGTAATGAAGTGCTCCAGACAACGGCCCAGATTTGGGACGTATGGAACCGTGCCGGGTGGTAATATAGATACCAACGGTATGTAATTGATTTGCGAGGGTAGCCACGGCTGCCCTTTTCAAGTCATTAAATACATACTAACAGTATGTATTTGGGGGCAGGCTTATGGCTGGGATGCGAAGAATTAGCTTTTCATTGATGCCAAAAACAGTGCGATCTATCAGGCTATTTGGTCTTCTTGTTGCACAGCTGTGTGCGTATTCGATGCTGTCGGCACTGTGCTTTGCGTGCCCGCTTTACTTGTTCGATTGCAGCGGCTCCTCAACGTTATATGGCGCCGTCGCGGCGATAGCGTTCATACCGGGCGTGCTCGCGACTCCGGTTGGCGGGATTTTGGCGGATCGCGGGAGACATCGCGGGGTTCTTGTGGTGTTCGGCATTGTTCTGATGGCTGCATCACTGTTGTTTATCCCCATGAAGCGTTCGCTGCCTCTTGCTGTTGTCGTGGTAGCAATGCTTTGCGTCCAATATGGCATCCAATCGCTGCTGAAACCGATGCTTCAAATTGAGACGGTGCGCATGACGGGCCCAGAAAAGGTTGAGCGTGCCACTGCGTTGGTCTCGCAGATGACCATGGCGAGCAATATCTTGGGGCCTGTAGTCGGGACGGCAGTCTATGGGTGCTTTGGTATCGATGCCCTATGCGAAACCGCGGCGTTGACGTTTGCGATGTCAGCCCTGCTGTTCGGGGGCGCACTCAAGCGAAACGCCTCATCTGGAATGACAGGGGACAGTACGACTTGCTCGACATGCCGAAGCGATTTTCGGGAGTCGATTCGGTACCTGTTTCAAAACGCATCATTGCTCGTTGTGTTTTTGCTTGCAGCTATTTTGAACCTTGCGTTAGTTGGGTTAACGATTGGTGCTCCCGTTATTGTTGCAAAGCATCTCGGAATGCAGTCATCCTTTGTTGGGATTATTGAGGTGGCTATGGGCTTAGGTGGTCTTGTCGGCAGTGGTTTGGTCGGTATTTGCCCACATCGTTTTTCCTTCAAGGGCATATGTCGATATGTTGCGATGATTAGTTTTGGAGTCGTACCGATTATTGTCGCACTACTGAGCGGTCCTGATGAATTAGCGTTTGCCGCGCTTGCGGCCGGCTCGGCATGGGTTATGGCGTGGGCAAGCATTACATCGGTCGAAATCGTTTCATTCGTTCAGCGGTCAGTGCCAAAGGAACTCTGCGGAAAAGTGCTGGCACTCGTTTATATGACGCTTTCCTGTGCAACGCCTATTGGCCAATTGGTTTACGGGCTCGCATATGATCGATGGACACCGGCGATTGTATTCGCAGGCATGTTGGCGGTGCTGACGTTGACGACGGCGCTGTTTTATCGGCTGAAAAGTCGCTTGTGGCGATTGTCTTAACGCGCTGAGGCACCGTGAATTTGTGGAGGCAGTGGCACGCCGCGCCGGGACGGCATTGTTTAGGCATGCCTCTCCTTCGTCTACAATATCGTGCAGACGAAGGAGAGGCATGCCCATGATCAAGATGTTTGCGAGTGACTTAGACGGAACGCTGCTGAACGCCCTGCATGAGGCGGATGGGACCATCCGCCGTGCTATCCGCGAGCTGACCAAGGCTGGCCTGCATGTGGTTCCCGCGACCGGACGCTCGACGCTGCCGATTGGCGAGCATGGCTTTACGGGCCTGGCGCTTGACGCCTGCTGCTCCAACGGATCCATCGTGCGCGACAGCCATGGCGAGGTGCTCAAGACCTGGACCATCGACCCACAGATCACCGAGGAGCTGCTCAAGGAGTTTCCGGATATCTGTTTTGACTGCTCCACGCCCGACGGCATGTTTTCGAGCGGATCGTTCGAGATGCACCAGGCGGGCTTTAAAAAGGACAGCCCTATCAAGCGCATCGTGATGCGCGGCATGCGTGCGCGTGGCGGGTACCACGAGGAACAGTACTTCGACCAGTCGATCGGCGACATCCTGCGTCATGACGTGTGCAAGATCAACTGCCGCGTGACCTCGCCCGAGCTGGAGCGCGACCTTAAGGCGTATTTGGCCGAGCGTTCGGACCGCGTGGTCAATGCGCCGTTCGATCCGGTGATGTTCGAGATCACGGATGTGGCGTGCAACAAGGGCGAGAGCGTGGCCTGGCTGGCGGGTTACTACGGTATTGCCGAGGACGAGGTCGCGGTCTACGGCGACGGCGGCAACGACATTGCCATGCTCAAGCGTTTCCGCCACAGCTACGCAACCAAAAACGCAAGCGATACAGCTAAGGCCGCCGCGAGCGCGACCATCGGCAGTTGCATGGTCCACGCCGTCCCCAAACACATGCTCGCCACCATGCGCAAGCAAAACTCTCGCACCATCATCGAATAATGTGACAAAAGGACAGCCCCTTTGTCACGAGGGCCCTGCACCCTTGGCATGCGAACATATATTCGTATATATAACTAAGTTTTGATAGAATCGGTATCGTTGGCGGCAGTTCCATGTGCCGGGCAGCGCCCTCCATCTGATGGGAGGTGATGCCCATGACCGATTTGATTGATTTCGTGAGACTTCTGACCGCTCTGGTCTCGTTCTTCACGGCGCTTGTCGGCCTTTCC
The DNA here is from genome assembly GCA_905211615.1 of uncultured Collinsella sp. GTDB lineage: Bacteria > Actinomycetota > Coriobacteriia > Coriobacteriales > Coriobacteriaceae > Collinsella. The sequence continues at coordinate 6,854 of CAJMBB010000081.1, forward strand.
GAGGCACTCAAGCAGCGTTCGAAGCGCAACAGAAGGGGTCGCCGCCGCTAAGGCGTTGACCCCCTAATGCAAACAACGGCGCTGCCCAGCTTTCCAGAACTTGGGCTGCCGTCGACACTATTCTACCCACGAATGACATTTTGAACAATTGGCAATGCCGCTTCAAAAGCCAGGCACAACTGGCACAACCTAGGCGGTCGCTGAATGTGACAAAGGGACTGTCCCTTCGTCACATCTAAAATATTGCCTTTACGTGTTGATGCACACGGTGTGCAATAATACTCGCACTGTGCAATAGCGCACAGGTTGAGTAACAAGGAGGACGCTTGTCTCAGCTCGAGAAATGCGACCGCCGGTCCCTTCGCTCGCAGCGTGCCCTACGCCAGGCGCTTGCCAGCGAGCTTGCGGAGAGCGGCGACCTTTCGCGCATTAACGTCGCGTCGCTCACCGCGCGCGCTGGCCTTACGCGCCGCACGTTCTATTCGCACTACCGCGATATTCCCGACTTTATCAATCAAATCGAGGACGGCTTGCTGGCCGAGATCCGTGAGCGCATTGAGCTCATCACCGCAGCTCAACTGCCCGACCTCTATCACAACATCGATGAGCTCGAGCCGGCACCCGGTTCGGTTGAGCTGCTGCGTTATCTTGCGGCCAATCGCGACTTAATCGGTGCGCTGCTGGGTCCGGGCGGCGACCAGGCCTTCATTAAAAGGATCATCGACACCGCGCGTGAGGCTGTGGTGCCGCGTGCGCAGACGGGCATTTTGGGCCTGGCGCTGGGCACGTTCTTTGACTACTACGTCACCTACGTCGTGAGTGCCGAGGTCGGCCTGATTCAGCGCTGGTTTGAGCGCGGACTCACCGAATCGCCCGAGGCCATGGCGCGCATTATGACGGTGCTCGCTTTTGTGCGCCCTGGTGACCTGTATGGCCAACCCATCGATATCAACGTGCCGGAATACGGCATGAAGCTATTGAACTTGCAGCTCGAGGACGCGGCCGACACCGCCGCAACCGTCGAGTCCAACAACTAAGAGGAGAGACAATGAGCAAACTCGTCGAGGGCATCAAGGACCGCATGGTCGCTGCCGCACGCGAGGCCGCGCCCGCCGTGGTGGACGCCGCGCAGAAGGCCGCGACCGCCGCTGCCGAGAAAGTAGCCGAGGCAGTTGCCGAGGCCAAGAACGCGGCAGGGGAGACGCCCGTCGCCAGCGAGCCCACCACCGCCGCTGAGCCCGTAGCCACCGACCAGGCCCCCGAAGGCGCGATCTTCAACCCCGAGAACGCTCGTGGCAACCTGCACTTGGGCATCGACGTGGGCTCCACCACCGTTAAGCTCGCCGTGCTCAACGACGACAACCAGATCGTCTACGCCAAGTACCAGCGCCACCATACCGACGTCCGTGCCTGCGCCCGCGACCTGTTCGAGGGCGCCGCGACCGTGCTGCCGACGGCCCAGATGACCTGCGCCATTACCGGCTCGGGCGGCCTGCTGCTGTCCCAGTGGCTCGACTTGGAGTTTGTTCAGGAGGTCATTGCCAGCAAGCGTGCTGTCGAGACCCTCATCCCGGCCACCGATGTCGCCATCGAGCTGGGCGGCGAGGACGCCAAGATCATCTACTTCGACAACGGCATCGAGCAGCGCATGAACGGTACCTGCGCCGGCGGCACGGGCGCGTTTATCGATCAGATGGCAACCCTGCTGCACACCGATGCCAGCGGCCTCAACGAGCTTGCGGCCAACGCCACCACCATCTATCCCATCGCTAGCCGCTGTGGCGTCTTTGCCAAGACTGACGTCCAGCCGCTGC
>CAJMBB010000082.1 GCA_905211615.1 uncultured Collinsella sp.
GGGTTCCTGGTCGCGCGAGTTGCCCAGCCCGCCTGCAAAGCCGCCTGCGAGTGCGACGGTAAGGTCCCAGACGGTGGGTGTCGAGTTGTCGATGATGGCGGCCGTGGTGGTGCCAAGGGGCGAGAGCTTAAAGTACAGCGTGGACGTGACCAGGCAAAAGGCCATCTGCAGCGCAAGGCTGGCGACGGCTTCGACGGTAATCTCGCGGTCGAGCGTGGCAATACCGTATGCCATGGCAAGGACCGAGCCCATGAGCGGGCAGATGAGCATGGCGCCCACGATGGCGATGTCCGAATCGATATCGAGGCCGATGCTCGCGATGAGCATGGCGATGATGAGGATGCATAGGTGGGAGCCAGTCAGACGCGCCCCGTTTACAAAACGCTTGCGGATTACGTGGTAGGGCGCGCGACCCTCGCGAATGTTGAATGCGCGCTTTAGGAAGCGGGTGACGTTTTCCATGGCCTCGCTATGGGCGGGGCGGATGCCGTGGCGCCGGTGATGGCGTTCGCGTAGTCGCTTGATCTGTTGTTTGTCGAGTTCCATGTCCACCTCGTTCTGGCACGGGCCGCGCAACGCGCCCGTTGTCCTAACTCTACACCGTGGCGGGCGGGGTGTCTGTTGGATGCGGAATCCGATAGGGCGGATGACGCGGGAGCAAATGCAAATCACAGGCTCAATTCCATCCCGCGAGAATATGATGCACCAGCTCCTTCAAATGTGACGAAACTGTGAAGCACGAGAGCGTGAATTTCAAAAAATACGCTGGTCGCCAATGTTGCGCAACAGAATTCAAAAATCAGCTCCTACATTTTGAAGCGTATGGATACATCCGTGTCAAAGGGAGAAAGCCATGGCAAACTACAGTCCACAACACTTTGAGCCTCGGGCTAAGGCCGTCAACGTCAAGGGCGTTGCCAACCGCGCCGTCGCAACCGTTTTGACGGCGGGCCTCATCGCTCAGCCGCTCATGTCGCCGCTGGCGGCAATCGCCGCACCGTCAACCGATAACGGCGATTCTGTTCAGGGGGGGGGTAGTTCTGTAGAGAACACCGTCGCCGCCGGTAACCAAGCGGTCGTAAAGACGGCTGCCCAGCTGGCCGAGGAGTCGGCAAAGCAGCTCAAGGACGCTCAGGCCGCCTACGATGCCGCCCAGAAGAAGGCCGACGCGGCGGGCCAGTCTCAAAAGCAGGCGCAGCAGCAAAAGAATCAGGCCTCGCAGGCTGTGAGCGACAACGAAATCGAGCAGAACGCAGCAGAAGTCGCCGCGCTCCAGGAGAAGATTGACGAGCTCAAAGCCGCCGTCGAAAAGACCGAGCAGCAGCAGAAGAAGCTGGGCGACCTGAACGATCAGCTCGATCAGGCCAACAAGAGTGTCGAGGATAAGACCCAGGCGCTCAAGGACGCCAAGGCAAAGCAGGATGAGGCCAAGAAGGCCCTCGATGATGCCCAGGCCAAGCTCGAGGCCATGGGTATGGACGAGTACGAGGCCGCCAAGAAGGCCGTCGGGGACGCGCAGGCCAAGCTCGATGACGCCAATAAGGCCGTTACTACTGCACAGGCCAATCTGGACCAGGCCAAGGCTGCCGAGGCCAGCGCCCAGCAGGAAAAGCAGAATACCGAGGCAGCTTTGACGACTGCCCAGGCCAAGAAGCAGGAGACTGCCGCTGCTCTCGCAACCGCAACCACCGCACGCGATAACGCCCAGCAGAAGTTCAACCAGGCGCAGGCCGCGCTCGATGCTGCCGTCTCGGGTACGGGTGTTGACCTGAGTGCGCTTGAGGCCGCCAAGAAGGCTGCTGCTGGTGAGCTCAAGATCGCGCAGGCGGAGCTCAATGCCGCGACGGATGCCGACGCTACCGCCCAGGCGAACCTGCAGGCGGCCCAGAATACCGCCACCGCCGCGCAGGAGAAGGCCAACGCCGCCAACGCTGCTGTGGCATCTGCCCAGTCTGCATACGATGCGGCAAACAAGGAGTACAAGGACGCGGCCAGTAAGCGTGACGCCGCGAAGACGGCATACGAGCAGGCCCAGCAGACCGAGGCCGACAAGAAGGCTGAGTACGATAAGCTTGTCGAAGTTCGCAAGCAGAAGCGCAGCGAGTGGGAGGCAGCCTGCGCCGCTTCGAACGCCGCGGAAAAGGCTTATGACGCTGCTAATGCCCAGGTTGAGGCTCTTGAGCAGCAGATTGCAGACCTAAAGTCCAACATGACCGTTGACCGGGAAGTCATCAGTCAGGGTATGTTCGGCTTCATGAATTACATCGTCGGCGGCAGCCAGTTCACAGCCACACAGAAAAAGAACGCCCAGGAAGCCGTATCGATGCTGACCGGTGCCGCTGACAAGGCCGAATGGTATGACCAGTACGTCGATCATGACATGTCTCGCGACACCAACCCGCTCTCCCTGGAGCAGATGCGCAACGCCTTGACATATCTCGACACCCAGAACAACCTCCGCAAGGCGAACGGTCAGTCGGCGCTCAGCGTCAGCCTCCGCATGACTGCGGCAGCCGCCCTTAATGTATCATATTCATCGAACATCTGGGGGCACTCGGGCTGCTACTGGGACAATGGAGAAAATCTTGCCGGCGGCGGCGGCGCATATACCGGCGGCGAGACCGAGGACACGCTTGGCTGGCCATATACCGGTCTCTACACCCAGGAGAAGAGGGCATTCGATAAGTACGCCGAGAAGAATGGTGACCTTGAAAACCATCGATATGATGCCTGGTATATCTACCAGAACTACAACAGCATCTACCAGGAGTGCGGGCACTATCTCAACATCGTCGCTTCCGCTACGGAAGCCATCGGTATTGCAACCGGTAGCGGTAAGAACACCGATTCCGAGGTAACCATCTTCGATTACAGCGCTTATGGCAGTGAGGCTGATTTCACTGTCTCCGAGTTCAAGAAGCTCGTCAACGACTACATCGATTCCGCCTACAATGCAGGCGGCACGCAGGAGCAGAAGGAGCAGATGAAGCAGCTGCAGAATAAGCTGGCAGAGGCACAGAAGAATTACGGTTCGACCAGCAATGCCTACTACGCTGCCGTCAACAAAAAGGATTCCGCGCGCGACGCCTATACCGCGGCCGACACGAACGTGAACACCGCCAAGGGCGAGTACGAGAAGGCAAAGTCTGCTACCGCTGCGGCCAAGACCGCCTATGACACGGCCGGTGCAAATTTGAAGCGTATCGACATCACGACGCCGAAGGCGAACCTTGATGCCGCCAAGAGCGAAGCCACCGCTGCTCAGACTGCTCTCGACAAGGCCAACGCGACGGTCACCGATTGCCAGACGAACGCCTCCAAGGCTTCCGCCCGCAAGGCGAAGGCCCAGGGCGATTACGATGCCGCCAAGGCAAAGTCCGATAAGGCCAACAAGGCGTATGGCGACGCTACCGCTTCGGTCAAGGACCTTACCGCCAAGTGCGATGCCGCTAGGACAGAGTCCAATCAGGCTAACGAGGCGTATGGCAAGGCAAAGGCGGCCGACGTCACTGCCCAGGCTGGCGTTGACGACGCCAAAGCCGTAGCGACAGCCGCGGCAACGGCCCTCTCGAACGCGCAGCAAGCTGTCACCAACAAGGAGCAGGCGCTTGCCGCCGCACAGCAGGAGGTCACGTCTGCCCAGACGGCCCTCGATGCCGCGAATGCCTCATTCCAGCGTTACGCCGATGCTCAGAGGGCGCTTGATGACGCCGAGGCAGCCCGTAAAGCTGCTGTCGCCAGCGTGAACGCTGCTCAGGATCAGCTCAAGGCCGCTAACCAGGCAGTCGTGGACGCCAAGCAGGCCATCGCCGATGCCCAGACCGAGCTTGAGGCTGATCAGGCCCTTCAGGCCGATCTTGAGCACGTCGACCACGAGGCTTCCCTTGCCGCTGGCGTAACGGTATTCAACGCGGGCTGGACGGCGCAAAATCAGCTACCCAAGCTCGATGCTGCCTATGCTCGCTATAAGGCCGCCGTCGACGCCGAGAAGGGTCTGAAGCAGGCCGAGGCCGACGCCGATGCCAAGCTGTCCGATGCCAACGACGCCTATGCCGCCGCGCTTGCAGAGCTTAACGATGCCAAGGGAGCCCTGGCAGCCGCACAGGCCGAGTACGACAAGTATCATCCCAAGGCCGAGCCGCAGGCTAAGCCCCAAGTTGCGCAGGCCGCCGCAAAGGCCCCCGCTGCCAAGAAGCAGGCTGCGGATGGTGCGCTCGCCCAGACGGGCGACAACTCCGCGCTTGCGGGCGAGGTTTTCGTCATCGGCGGCATTACGCTCGTAGCTGCGGGCGTAACGCTGGGCGATCGTCGCCGCAAGCAGATGTAGTATTTTGAGTACTGGTTTCGCAACGAGCTGCGGTTTATTGCGAGACTGACTCGATGACTCAACCGATAAGGCCGGCGTGCTGTGATACGCAGCGCGTCGGCCTTTCTCTGTATCGATATCAAAAAGCCCGGTCGGCAGCCGCGAAAGCTACCGACCGGGCAAGCCGTAGGCAATATGATTGCGACCGGGCTGTCGCTAAAGTACGAGCGAACAGCTGCTCAGCTTATCCCAGCAGGCTCAGACCAACAGAGACAAACGCCAGAATAACGCCGACGATGGACTCGCCGCCCAGCAGGCCGCTGGCGACAACAAGGCCCTGTTCCTGGAAGGCGGCGTCCTTGGCAGCCTTCTCCTCGTCCGAAAGACCAGCGGTGGCGTCGCGGTGGGCGGACCACTTGTCGTAGGCGAGCTTAACGCAGGAGCCCAGGAAAGCCGTGAGCGACATATAGAACGGCAGGTACACGCCCAGGCCGATCATCATGGCTGGAATGCCGAGCCAGTACATGACGATACCGGCGATAAAGCCGCCTGCGAACCACGGCACACTCGGGATGCCCGAGACCATGGTGGCGACGACGCTTGCCTGTGCGGCAACGAAACTCTTGTCGGGACCAAAGGCGTCCGGACCATAGGCGGTGACGAGCGCGACCATGACGGCGGCAGCGACCAGGGCGCCCACGATGCCGCCGATGGCCTGGCCGACCCACTGTGCGCGCGGGTTGGTGCCCAGCACGGCGCCGGCCTTAAAGTCGTTCATGACGTCGCCCGCAAGGCCGCACGCTACGGCCACGATGCCGGCGATAAAGAACAGCTTGACCTGAGCGAGCTGCGCGAAGGCGGCAACGATGAGCATGACGATGAGGCCGAAGATCTCCATGGGGTCGATGCCCGTCTGGCCGCAGCTCTGCGCGCTCATGATGGTGGTGACAAAGGTGAACAGCGTGACGATGACGGCCGGAACGGGGCCAAGGTCGAGCACGATGGCGATGATCACGGCGATGGCGGCAGCGCCCAGGCCGATGATACCGGCGTCGAGCTTAAGGGAGCCCGAGATGAGCGACTGCTCGTCGGTGTCGGTGGAGCTGTCGGCGGCAAGGCCGCGGACGATACCGGCGACCTGCGGCAGGATGTCCTTGAGGACGACGGCGACGCCAAAGCCCATCATAAGGCCCATACCCAGGGACTTAACAATGCCTTGTGCGGTCATAACGTCAAACAGACCGGTAGCGGTGCCGCCGACAATGATGCCAAAATTGCCCAGTAGCGCGCCGGCAAACCAGAATGCGACCGGGGCGAAGCCCACGAGGAAGCCGACGGAGAGCAACATGGGCGAGTTGTAGATGGCAAAGGTCACGCCGGGGATGTTGAGCGTGCACAACATGCTGGGCACAATGCCCAGAGCGTCGCGCAGCACGCTGTAGATGCCGGCGATGGCCATGGAGCCAAAGAGCTGCTTGCCGGTCTTGCCGCCTGCCTCGGTGGCGCGCAGGGTCTGAGCTGCGGCGTTGCCGGTGGGGAACTCCAGCGCGGCGTCCACGATAAAGTGACGGTGGATGAGCGCCGTGGCCAGCAGACCCAGGATAGTGCCGGCGAGTGCCACGATAAACATGTCGAGCCAGCTGATCTGGTCGGCATAGCCCAGCATCCAGGCGCCCGGAATGGTAAATGCCAGACCGCCGGCGACCATGGCGCCTGCGGACATGATGGTGTGGGTGACGTTTGCCTCGTTGAGGCTGGCGTTGCCCATGAGCTTAAGGAAGAACAGCGAGATGACGGCAGCGAAGACGATCGGCCAGGGGAGTGCACCCATCTTGAGGGCGGTGTAGGCCGAGCTTGCCGTGATGATCACGCAGCCGAGGACGCCGATGACGACGCCGCGCAGCGTGAGTTGCCCGCGCATCGAAGCGCGGTTCGAGGGATTGCTCATATAAAACTCCTTTGCGTATATCCGCTTCCCCCGGGAGCGCCGATACGGATACGGCGCGGGAAGTCGGGTTACCAAGGGCCGCCGCGTGAGCTCGCGCGCGACCGCGCACCAGTATAGCCGCAAGCTAGTCATTTTGGGATGACTGGTTTAGGTAGGCGATATACTGCTGGACAGACGAAAGGAGCGCCGACGATGCTTAATGGGTACGCATATATATTGACGGTCGACGTGGGCAACACGTTCATTCGCTTTGGCCTGTTTGCAGAGGATTCGGCCGCGGCGCAGGAATGTCCGCTTGCGACGTGCGAGATCACCACGCCGTCGAGCATCACAGCAGACGAGGCGCGCATGCGTCTCGTGCAGGTCATGGCCGCACTGGCGGCCGATGCGGGCATGCCGGGTGCGCTTGTGCCCGCGGTTGCTGTGCTGAGCTGCGTGGTCCCGGCGCTCGAGCGCCCGTGGAAGGCGGCACTTTCCCGCACCTGCACGGGGCGCGTGCTCACCGTGGGGCCGGGACTTAAGACCGGCATGCCCGTGCACTACGACGATCCGGCCGAGATCGGCCCCGACCGCATCGCCGATGCCGTGGCGGCCCGCGCCGTCTACGGGTCGCCGTGCATCGTGATTGACCTGGGCACGACGACCAATATCGAGGTCATCGACGCGCACGGTACCTTTGTGGGCGGCGTTATCGCGCCGGGGCTGGCACTCGGCGCCCGTTCGCTCTCGGCGGCAGCAGCGCGCCTACCCCAGGTTGAGCCCTCGGCGCCCACACATGTAATCGGCCACAACACGCGTGAGGCCATGCGCTCGGGTGTGGTTTTGGGCGAGGTAGCCCGCATCGACGGCATGCTCGACATGGTGCTTGCCGAGATGCGCGCGACCAAGGCCGCGGGGGAGGGCGATGTGCCCATCGTCATTACCGGCGACGATGCCGAGGCACTTGCGGCGCTGGTCGGCCATAGCCTGACGGTAGACGACGCGCTGACGTTGCGGGGTCTCGCCGAGCTCTACCGCATCAACCAAAAGCCCCGCCGCGCGTAGGGCGAGGGGCTGGTGGGATAAGCGCCCCTACCTTTCACCTGCTACAATGGGTCAAACTATTGCGATTTCGGAGGTGTCTGCCATGTCGGACGATCTTCATCAAACCGCGTCGGGCAAGCGCCGCGACGTTATTAGCTGGGACGAGTTCTTTATGAGCGTGGCCATCGCCGCGCAGCGCCGTAGCAAGGACCCCAACACGCAGGTGGGCGCGTGCATCGCCAGCACCAACCACCGCATCCTTTCGGTGGGTTACAACGGCACGCCTTCGGCGCTCAACGATGACTTTTTCCCGTGGGGAACGAGCGATGACCCGTTGCAGGACAAGCACAACTACGTGGTGCATGCCGAGGCAAACGCCGTGCTCAACTACCGCGGCTCGCTCAAAGACCTCGAGGGTTCCACGGTCTACGTCACGCTGTTCCCGTGCCACGACTGTGCCAAGATCCTGGCGCAGGTAGGTGTAGGCGAGGTTGTCTACCTGGACAACAAGTATGCCGATACCGACGACGGCCGTATCAGCCGTCGCATCCTCGACTCCTGCGGCATCAGCTACCGCCAGGTTATCGTCGATGTCCAGATTGGTACCGGGGGACAGGCTCGGCAGTAGCGCGTGCCAACGCCAGCTGGCGGCAAAGCAGCCAAAAGAGACCCGTCCCAAATTGACTGCTCGTGAAAGTCGTGTCCGCACGCATGGCTGGCGCCTAAGCGGGTACATGGCTGTAGTAACATAGCCCCTGTCCGCGGGCGTGCCCGCGTTATTGTGAGAAAGGAGCCCCTGTGGCTGTTAACGAAGAGCTGCTTAAGAAGGTTCTTGAAGAGATTCGCCCCAACCTGCAGGCCGATGGCGGCGATATGGAGTATGTGGGCGTCGACGACGAGGGTGTTGTCAAGCTGGAGCTGCAGGGCGCCTGCGCCGGCTGCCCCATGAGCTCGCTAACCCTTTCCATGGGTATCGAGCGCATCCTGAAGGAGCATGTGCCCGGCGTTACCCGCGTTGAGCAGGTCAATGCTTCCGGCGAGGCCGAGGACCTGTACGACGAGTACGCGCCGTTCTAAGATGCGAAAGCTGCGGACGGTACGCTCCGCATAGACGTTACGTCCAAATATGCGGCTGCGAGCGTAAGGCCCGCGGCCGCATTTGTATGTAGGGAGCAGGGGATCGATATGCTCAACGACCTCTACCATATGCTTGATCCCGTCGCTATCTCGGCGGGCCCCATCATTATCTACTGGTACGGCCTGGCCTACGTGGTCGGCGCCCTGCTCACGGCGGTCGTTATGTACCGCACACAGCGTCGTTGGGGCTTCGACATT
>CAJMBB010000083.1 GCA_905211615.1 uncultured Collinsella sp.
GCCCCTTGTCACACAAACTACCGAAGCCTCCAATTTCGTCATTCGCCTTCGCCCCGCGGGCTATTTTCGCACCGCGAGCGTCAACCAAGACGGCAACGTTCGCGGCAACGTCTGTCACCTGTTTAACGACGGCACGTCCAGCAAGCTCATCCTTGAGAACGTAACGACCAAGAATGACGATACAAACTGGTACGCCATCCGCACCTTGCTCAATTTCGAAGAGCATAAAAAGACGGGCTACAGCATTTGGTCGGTCGACGACGACTCGGACAAAGATGGAAAGGTCATCCACGTATGGGGCGGCGAGTATGACAACAAGCCCAGCCGCGCTTTTGCGTTCGAGCGTCAATCAAACGGAACCTACATCATCCGAGACCGCACGGTCGAGAAAGAAACCGAGAAAAAAGACATTAAGTACCTGGCAATAGAATCGAACGGCAAAGACCAGGACAACAATAAGATCTGCCATAAGAGTAAGAGCATTCCGTGGGAGCTCGAACTTATCGGTTACGACATGAAAAAGAACGATGCCACGGTTAGCAGCCTCGACTGGATCACGTACAGCAGCTACGTCGACGGACCATGTTGGATGAAATACGTCGACAACAACAAGTTCCTCGACGAGCTGAGCATCCCGGGTACGCACGATTCGGGCACCTGCAGCGTGGACAACGACACTGAGCCCCAATCCTCGCAAGTAAAATGCCAGCAGGATTACATTCCCACGCAGTTGCTCGAAGGCATTCGCTATTTCGATATCCGGCTCGGAAAGGGCGATGACCCCGGCATCGACCACGGGATTTTCTACCTACTCAAAAAAGACGGGAACTATCTGCATCTCTCCGATGTCATCGGGTACTTCAAAACGTTTTTGAACGAAAACCCGTCAGAAGCGCTCATCATGCTCGCATCGCGCGGCAACGATGAGGCTACCGACGAAAGCATAACGACGGCCTTCGCCAAGGTTATGGCCGATAACCCCAACCTGTTCTACACGTCGAGCCACGTCCCCACGCTGGGCGAGGTGCGCGGAAAGATCGTCCTGCTGCGTCGATTTGGGCTCGCCGGCAACAGCGTAAGCGGCCACACGTGGGGCCTCGACCTCACCCAATGGGATGACAAGATCAAGGCGCATTCCGGGCAGTCGATGTGTCTCGTCCAAGACGCGCGGGGATTTGAAGCCATAGGGGAAACGGGCAATGAAGAGCCCTATTGCACCAAGGTATATGCCCAGGACAAGTACAAACTCACGGGAACCGACAAGCTCAGCTGGGTCGATAATGCGCTGAAGGAAACGACCGGGCGCACGTGCAACAAGGTGGACGTCGTGGACGATGCCGGGGCCGAGGTGCAAGTCCAGGAGCGTTGCTGGTCTATCAACTACACCAGCTGCACGGGCTTGTCGCACGGAGGCAATCCTTTTACCTCGGCACGAGTAGTCAACGAGCATCTGTACAAGAGCCCGTACATCAATCCCAGCGGCACCGAGGATACAAAGTCAGATTACCTCAAGCACATTGGCATCATCGCATCCGACTTTGTTGATGCGGCGCTGGCCCGGAGCATCTACCAGCGCAATTACAATTACGATACGAAGCACACGCAGTCGGCTTCGTGCTGCCTCCCGACCCGCATGCGCATGACGTACGGCGACTCGCTGAGCGATGCCTCGCTCCAGGATGGCAAGACCGTTGGCGAGGGCCATTTCCGCCTTGTCGACAGCAGCAACGTACTCAACGTGGCGGCTTCGGGCCATGCGTTTACCATCGAATACGTGGATGTCGACGCCTTGGGCAACGAGACCGTTACGGGGCTGCAGGGATCCGTGCCCATCGATATCGATCCGCGCGCACTGACACCCCACTTTGAGGGGCTCGAAGGCCTTAAGGCCGGCGAGGATGTGCGCACAAAGGTCGCGGCGCTGCTCGAGGGCAAACTCGAAAACGATGCCTGCACGGCTCAGCTCGAGTTTGTGCACGACGCGGACGGCGCTCCGGGCACGGCAATGGTCGAGGGCGAGGCATTTACCGCGGGAACGTACTGGGTGCGCGCGAACGGTCTTTTGGGCGACGCGGCGCAAAACTACAAGCTTGCTAATGACGGAGCCGCGAGCTTTACCGTAGCGGCCTCGAGCAGTGCAGGCGGCACCGGCACCGACGGTGGCACGGGTTCCAACGCAGGCAGCGCTGATAAGAACGGTAAGGGCAACAAGGGCAAGAACTCGGGCGGAAAACTCGCCGACACGGGCGACGGCTCCGGCATTGCCGCCGGGCTCGCTGCCGCCGCCGTAGCGACAACGGTCGCCGGCGCGGCAATGCTTGCCAACGACCGCGAAAACGCTGGGGACGGTAGCGAATAGGCAAGCCGGCCTTTTAGACACATCGACTCAATGGGGGGCGCAGGACACCGTTCTGTGCCCCCGATTTTTACCTTGGCCCAAACGCCGCCATAGGCTACATCACCATGTTCAGCGCGTTAACAAACTCCTGGGCCTTCGCACGGCTGCTCAGGCTAAAAACACAAGCAGTCAACAGCCTGTTACGCAGAAAAACATCGCGGCCCTTGATCCTGTTGGCCCCCGTGATGTCCTTAAGATAGACAATCTCGGTGTGCTTGCCACCAAAAGTGCCCTTCTTGAGCACCTCAATACGGTTGGGGTAGATCTTGACGTCTTTATACCTACCCGAACCTTTGTCCTGGAATAGCAGCGTGTTATTGTCCATACGCGTCACTCCCGTGGGATTCGCTAAAACTGCCTCTATGGTCACATTTTAGTCACCGCAAGGCCCCATGCGAAGATGTCAGACAGCACAGCAATTCGTGTCCGCGCGAGGCTTTAAACTAAATGCGATAAAGACGCATTCCACAAAAGGAAAGTGGGGCGACAGTGATGGGCGAACTGGTAAACCGCGGAGAATCGGCAATCGTGCCCGAAGGTTTTTACAAGCAGGTCTCCTCGATTCTCAACGCCGCTCGCGACAAGGCCTATACCGCCGTTAACTTTGCGATGGTTGAGGCATATTGGGAGATCGGCAAGAGTATTGTTGATGAACAGGGCGGAGAGGGGCGCGTCAAGTATGGAGAGGCGCTGCTCAAGGCCCTCGCAATCAGACTTACCAAGGATTTTGGTAAAAGTTTTGAAGCAAGAGAGCTGCGCAAAATGCGTCAGTTCTATCTTGCATTTCCAATTCGGGACTCACTGCGTCCCGAATTGAGCTGGACACATTACCGCAGGTTAATACGCATTCCTGACCCCGAAGCTCGCACCTGGTACATGAACGAATGCGCCGATTCTCGCTGGAGCACGCATCAGCTCGAACGCCAGATCAACACCATGTTCCGCGAGCGCCTACTTGCCAGCAAGGACAAAGAGGCCGTCACCCAGGAAATCCAAGAGAGCGCCCCGGCTCGTCGCCCCGAGGATATCATCCGCGACCCATATGTACTGGAGTTTTTAGGTTTCTCGGACGATGCTACGTTTCGCGAGAGCGATCTAGAGCAGGCGCTCATCACGCATCTTCAGAAGTTCCTGCTGGAGCTTGGCCGTGGCTTCGCTTTCGAGGCGCGCCAAAAGCGCATCACCTTTGATGGACGCCATTTCTATATTGACCTTGTTTTTTACAACTATCTGATGCGCTGCTTCGTGCTCATCGACCTTAAGACCGATGACCTTACGCATCAGGACCTGGGCCAGATGCAAATGTATGTGAACTACTACACGCGTGAGCTCATGAACGAAGGCGACAATCCGCCCATAGGCATCGTGCTCTGCGCGGACAAAAGCGATTCGATCGTCGAGTACACGCTGCCCGAAGACAACGACCAAGTGTTTACCGCCAAATACCTGCCGTATCTTCCAAGCAAGGAAGAGCTGGCGCGCGAGCTGAGTGCCGAGTACCGCGCCATCAACGAAGCGACTAATGGCGAAACGCAAGGGTAGCAGCACGTTGCGACCGAAACCACCGCAGCCGTCGCAGGCGCACCCGCGGTTGAGGCGCACGCTACGAAACAATACCGGTCATGGACGCCGGCAACGACATTCTAGTCGTGGCTGGCGAGCGTGACCTGACAGGCAAAGACGCGGCCTTCGTCTGATGTGGCTCCATTGGCTGCCACAGAAAAGGGCCGGTTGCAGCCGACCCTTTAAGACGATAGCACCTGCGTTGCCCGCGCTTCCAAAGTTGACCGACTGAGCAGCGGGTTCCGCGGCACATTTTGATTTTACCCGGTGGGGCGGCTCTTTTGCAGCCGTTCCACCGTTTATTTATATCTGGCACCCTCAAACAATCAGACGGCAGCCCGCACTCCTGAGAGCCGCCCCATACCCCCGGCCATCACGTTACGGTGCCAACCGGCACCGCTCCCCTACTTCCCAAATAGCGCACCCAGCAGGCCGCGACGTTTGGGCTTCTCCTCTCGGTAGGAACCCTCGACGGCGGCTGCAACCTGGCGCGGTTGCTCGCCGCCTCCACGGCGCACGATCTGGTATAGGAACGGCGATTTAGCGTATTTGACCTCGATGGGCGTGGCGTGCACGGTGCTTTCGCTCGACAGCATCACGTTGGGATTGAGCGGCGCCACGACGTGCGTTTCGCGCTTGTCACTAAACACCACCGCGGCCGCGCGGCCCGTCTGTCCGTTTACGGCAATGCGCACCTGCTCGCCATCGCGGCTGTCCGTCGCCGGACGATCGACAAAGTAGACCGGCACCATCACCAGGCCATCCTTATGCTTGCGGGCCTTGCGCGCCCAGGTTCGGATGCTCTTTTTATTGAGCCCCAGTACGGCCTCGGCATCGTTGCCCGCAACGTCGAGCGCCAACTTATCAATGACCACCTGGTCCTTGGTAGATGCATCGACGGAGACGACGCGGAAGTCGCCTTCCTGCATGGCGGGATCGAACGGACCGACCTTGGCAAAGTCCCACGGCTCCAAAATGCCCATGAGGCGAACGTCCAGGTAGTTTGCCCTGGGGTATGCCCAGTCGAGCACCTCGTAGTACACCAAGGTTTCCTTGCTCAGGCCCTTGCCCGGGAAGGACGCCATTATGCGCAGGTCCGCCAGCGCCATGGGGAAATAGAAGAGCATCATGTCGTTTTGGATCGCGTCTTCTACGTCGTGCCCGGCAAAGGCATCCGGGTACTGGCGCACCAGCTGCAGTGCGTTGGCACGTGCCTGCTGCGGCGAGATTTCGCAGGGAATACCCTGCTCAGGTACATACTCCGCACCAACGCCCATGGTCAGGCGCTTGCTGAAGGTACCGGGCCTGAGCAGGTCGGCGACGCCGATCTTGTTGCCGCAGGACGGGCACTCAAACACGCGCTGGGTCGACTCGCCCTCAAAGGACGCACCACAGAAGGGGCAAGGAATACTCACATGCATGGCCTCTTGGAACTCCTGCGCCGTGCCGCGATCCTCCCACAGCAGATGTTCCAGGACCGACTGATTGCGCCAGTGCGAATTGAAGAAATACCAGTCCGGGTCCTCCGGGCGCTCGAGTTGCGACACATGCGTGAGCTTGAGCAGTCCATCCACCACCGTCAGCGGCGTATGGCGAATGCCCAGGGCGCTCTTGGGCTCTCCGACGTCCGCCTGCCACGGAACGACCGTGCCGCAATAGGCGCACTCAAAGCTGCGCTTAGCCTGGTGCGAGTACATAGGGCCGCCGCAGTTTTGACATTTAATGGCAAACATCTCGTCCATGGAAACGTCCTCCTTTGCACAGGGGCTGTCGACATTAAGTATGTCGAGCAAGCAGGCACATGCCCATACCCATGTGGCCCAAAATGGACCACCCAGGCAGACGAGAAGGCTCGCTCGTTAGCATCGGCAGACTATTGCTGCATTTTCTGAGCATCGGTGCACGGCGCCCCCGCGCGAGCTACACTATCCCCTTAAACATGATTGTGAGGACGACCGCTATGCTATTTGTAAATCGGCTGGTACATACGCTTGTTCCCGGCAGCGAGGGCGAGCCGGTCGATGCATCTTGCCGCACCAACGCGGGCTTTGCCGCAAGCCTCATCTGCATTGGCCTCAACATCACCCTGTGCCTGGCCAAGGGCATCGCGGGCCTGCTCGCCGGCTCCGTCTCCCTCATCGCCGACGCTTTCAACAACCTCTCCGATGCCTCGAGCAACATTGTGAGCCTGCTCGGTTTCCGCCTTGCCAGCCGCCCGGCAGACGAAGGCCACCCCTATGGTCACGGCCGCTACGAGTACCTAGCCGGCCTGTTCGTCGCCGTCCTGGTTTGCGCCGTCGGCATCAATCTGATCCTCGAGTCGGTCACCAAAATCATCAAGCCCTCGCCCACCGTGTATTCGGCGCTCTCCATGGCCGCCCTTGTTCTGTCCATGCTCGTCAAATTCTGGATGGCCGCGTTCAACCGCGCACTGGGTAACCGCATCGATTCCGAGACGCTTATCGCCACGGCGCAGGATTCCAAAAACGACGTCATTGCCTCGGCCTCGGTCCTGGCCGCAGCGCTTATTTCGCAGACGAACGGCTTTGACCTCGATGGCTGGGCAGGCCTTGGCGTGGGCATCTTCATCTGCATCAGCGGCATGGGCCTAGTGCGCGACGCCATCAGCCCGTTGCTGGGACAAGCGCCCGACCCCAAGCTCGTCCAGGCAATCCGCGACAAGATCATGTCCTATCCGCAGGTCTTGGGCACACACGACCTGATGGTGCACGACTACGGCCCCGGTCGTCAGTTTGCCAGCGCCCACGTGGAGATGCCCGGCGAGGGCGACGCATTTGAGCACCACGAGATTCTGGACACCATCGAGCATGACATCAAGCGCCAGATGGGCATCGATATCACGCTGCACTGCGACCCCATCGCCACCACTGGCGACGACCTGCGCGGCTGGGTCAAGCGCGGCGTCATGCAGATCGATCCCGCGCTCTCCATCCACGACCTGCACGAGCACGACGGGTTCGTTTCGTTTGACCTGGTGCGTCCCGACGGCTTTGACATATCCGACGAAGAGCTGCTGGAGCTCGTCACGCGCATCGTGCACGAGCGCCGGCCCGATGCCTCATGCGTCGTTACGTTTGACTCGGGCTTTAGCTCGCCCGACCGTCCGGCCGAGCAGCTGTAGTCTGCTTAACAGCTAGTTTCCCTGCGCGCCCGAGATGCCGTTTTGCAGGGCGTTCCAGGCATCCGTCGCCAAGCCGCCCAAGTTCTGCGCGGTATCGCCCAGGTTTTGTGCCGTGTCGCCCAGCTCTTGCGCCTTGTCTCCCAACTCTTGTGCCTTGTTGCTCAAGTCCTCCAGCGTATTGGAGCTCGAGCTGTCGGTACCGCTTTGGCCGCCGGACGAGTTGCCCGAGCTGTTCTTGTGCGTGAGTTGAATTTCGAGGTTGCCGTTGTCGTTATAGTAGGCAGAAGTAACGACCCAGTTGGAATCGATGACGGGCGTTGAGCCATCGTCGGTCAGGATCACGGCGTTCGAAAGGTCGGCTCCGCGCGACTTGAGGAGCTTCTTGGCGTTGGACCAGTACTGTCCCGGGATATCGCTCAGGTCGACGGTGCCAGACGAGGCGGACTCGGTTTGCTCGGCAGCGGTATCGGCCGTTGAACCCCCTCGCTTGTTGAGCATGCCCGACACGATGGCAAACACAACCGACAGCGCAAAGAAGATCGCCAGTACGATGAGGATCTTCTTGATCGCGTTCGACGAACGCGACGGCTTCTTCTCCTCGTCCTCGCCATATTGTGGAATCGACTTGGGGTACTCGCGATACGGCTCGCGCGACTCGTAGCGAGGCTGCGCCGTGCGAGGCATATACGTCGTCTGCTGAGGCTGCGGAATGGGATTCTGCGGCAGGTCATCATAGGGATTCGGCGCCGAGGCGGCATAAGAATCCTGCGGCACATAATCAAACGGGTCCGGCGCCGCGTTACCATAGGGGCTTTGCGTAGATGCAGCGTAAGGGTCCTGCGCCGTGTCGCCATAGCCCATAACCCGAGTGGGCTCGGCAGAAGGCTGCGTCGCGGCGGGGTCGGCATAACCGGGGTTGGGAACAACACGGGTCGCGTCGGCGCTATCACCAGCATGTGCGGAACCGTAGCCGCCCATCACGGTTGTCTTGTCCTGATCCATGCAACGATTCCTTTCCGTCGCGCGTGAGCCTCAAGTTATCCATGCATTCTACCCGCGCAAAAGCCTATGATGGGCAGAGCCCGTCGGTATCTACAAGACATGCGCGGGCCTAAGGATCAAAAAGCCCCGCCGGGCCTTGTGGGCGCGGCGGGGCGAGCAAGCAGCTATGCGCAGCGAGCTTAGAACAGGCCGGTGATGTTGCCGTCGTTGTCGACGTCGATGTTTTCGGCCGCGGGCACCTTGGGCAGACCCGGCATGGTCAGAACACTGCCGGTCAGCGCGACCACAAAGTGGGCGCCGGCAGAAACCTTGAGCTCGCGCACCGTGATGCGGAAATTCTCGGGAGCGCCCAGGGCCTTGGCGTTGTCGCTAAAGCTGTACTGCGTCTTGGCCACGCACACCGGCAGGCCGCCGAAGCCCAGCTCCGTCAGGCGGTTGATCTCCCGGTC
>CAJMBB010000084.1 GCA_905211615.1 uncultured Collinsella sp.
CCGGCAGCCAGCGCATGCGCGACATCATTAACAAGAACGTGACCGAGGAGGACCTGGACCGTGCGGCCAAGGCGGCCTTCGAGGCCGGCTGGAACCGCATGAAGCTCTACTTTATGATGGGCCTTCCCGGCGAGCGCGACGAGGACATCGTGGCCATCGCCAATCTGGCCGATCACGTGCTGGAGCTCGGTCGTTCCGTGGTGCCCAAGGCTCGTCGCGGCTCGATCTCGGTGTCGATCTCGGTTTCGGTCTTTATCCCTAAGGCTGCCACGCCGTTCCAGTGGTGCCCGCAGCTCGACTACGACGACGTCAAGCGTCGCCAGAAGCTGCTCATCACGAGCGTTCGCAACCGTGCCGTCCGCGTTCATTACCACGATGCCGAGACCTCGCTCATCGAGGCCGCACTGTCCCGCGCCGGTCGTGACATGACGCCCGTCATCATCGACGCTTGGCGCTCGGGCTCTCGCTTTGACGCCTGGGCAGAGCATTTCTCGCTCGATAACTGGAAGGAAGCTGCTGCCAAAAACGGCATCGACCTCAATGAGCTCGTGCACCTGCCCTACGAGTTGGATTGGCGCCTGCCGTGGGAGCATGTGAGCCCTGGCTGTACGCGCGGCTTCCTCGAGCGCGAGTACCGTCGCTCGCTCGAGGGCGTCACGACTCCCGACTGCACCCGCACGTCGTGCACCGGCTGCGGGATCTGCCCCACGCTCCACGCCAAGAATGTATTGATGGGTGATCGCGCATGAGTGAGCGCCTGACCGACAACCCCTCGCTCTTTAGACTTCGTGTTCGCTATGGCAAGCGCGATCGCCTTAAGTACCTGGGCCATCTCGAAGTGATCCATACCATTGAGCGCATCGTGCGCCGTGCGGGACTTCCCTATGCCGTCACGCAGGGCTTTTCTCCGCACATGCGCGTGGGCTTCTCTTCGGCGCTACCGGTGGGTACGTCGTCGACCTGCGAGTGGTATGACCTGTTTATGACCGAGTTCGTGGCGCTCGACGAGGCGTTTGGGCGCCTGGCTGCGGCGTCTCCGGCCGATCTGGCGCCCATCGAGGCGGCGTACATCGACGTGCGCACGCCGGCGTTGACGGCGCAGCTCACGCGCCTGTCGTATCGCATCGACCTGCACTTGGATCCCGAGGCGCCCGTAAGCGCCGACGAGGTGCGTCGTGCGCTCGACACGCTGCGCGCGGGCAATGGCATCGACTACGTGCGCGGAAAAAAGAGCAAGCGCTTGGATTTGGATCACACGCTCGTGGGCTATGAGCTCACGGCGGGGGAGCGCCCGGACCATTTGGTGCTCATGCTCGACACCCATGCCGACAACGAGGGCTCCATGCGTCCGGAAATTTTGCTTTCCGCTGCTGATGTTTTGTTGCAGGGCTTGACCCCGGGCGTGGATGCACCTATTGTTTCCACCGGTATGCAAGACCTCGTGACCATCTGCTCCTACGATGTCGAGCGTCGGAATCAAGCATGCGAGGACGACGAGGGCCGACTCGTCAGCCCCATACCTGTGCGAACTTGTGGATTTGCTCCACATACTCGTTGACGGGGGTATTTTCGCCTGCTACTATATTCGGCTGTTGCACTAACTGATGCATGAAGGGCAAGTAAACATGTACGCAATCGTTAACACGGGCGGCAAGCAGTACAAGGTCGCCACCGACGATGTCATCACCGTCGAGAAGATCGAGGGCAATGAGGGCGACAAGGTCACCCTGCCGGTTATCTTCCTCAACGATGGTAAGAAGATCGTCACCGATCCCGACAAGCTGGCCAAGGCCAAGGTTACCGCTCAGATCGTTGAGCAGTTCAAGGGCGAGAAGCAGCTGGTCTTCAAGTTCCACAAGCGCAAGCGCTATCGTCGTCTGAAGGGTCACCGTCAGCAGCTCACCAAGCTGAAGATCGTGAAGGTTCAGGCTACCTCCCGCGCCAAGAAGGCTGTCAAGGCAGAGGCTGAGGCTGTTGCCGAGGCTCCCGTCGCCGAGTAGATTACACTCGTAACGAAAGAGTAGGTATACACAATGGCACACAAAAAAGGACTCGGTTCCTCCCGTAATGGCCGTGACTCCCGCGGTCAGCGCCTTGGCACGAAGCGCTATGCCGGCCAGACGGTAACCACGGGCACGATTCTCGTCCGTCAGCACGGCACGCACATCCACCCGGGTGAGAACGTTGGCCGTGGTAAGGACGACACGCTGTTCGCGCTGGTCGACGGTACCGTTGAGTTCCACAAGGGTATCAAGCACAGGGTCAGCGTACGCCCGCTCGCGAACGCGTAATTCACCCTTCATAGAGCACATATGTGGGAGGCACTTGAGTTTTAGGATTCAAGGGTCTCCCTCTTTTTGTAGGAGGCGATTCTGTTGTCACAGTTCACCGATATCAGCCGCATTAACGTTTGCGGCGGCGACGGCGGAGCCGGATGCATGTCGTTTAGGCGCGAGGCATTTGTCCCCAAGGGCGGCCCCGATGGCGGCGACGGCGGTCGTGGCGGCAATGTCGTCATCCAGGCCGATGCTCAGCTGTCTTCGTTGATCGATTACCGCTTTAAGCATCACTTCCGCGCCGAGCGCGGCACGCACGGGCAGGGTGCCCGTCGTAACGGTAAGAGCGGCGAGGACCTGATCCTGAAGGTTCCCATGGGTACCGTGGTGCGTGAGCTCGACCCCGAGACGCAGACCCCGATGTTCGAGATTGCCGATCTTGTGCACGACGGCGAGCGCGTTGTCGTGGCGCCCGGTGGCGCTGGTGGTCTGGGCAATACGCACTTTGTGACGTCGGTGCGCCGCGCGCCCGCGTTCGCCCAGCTGGGCGAGCCGGCCGAGGAGCACTGGATTGAGCTTGAGATGAAGCTTATGGCCGATGCCGCGCTCGTGGGCTTTCCCTCGGTAGGTAAGTCATCGCTCATTGCACGCATGAGTGCCGCCCGCCCCAAGATCGCTGACTACCCGTTTACCACGCTCGTGCCGAACCTCGGCATGGTGCGTGCCGGCGAATATTCTTACGTCGTTGCCGACGTCCCCGGTCTCATCGAGGGCGCGAGCGAGGGCAAGGGCCTGGGTCACCAGTTCCTGCGCCACATTGAGCGTACGGCCCTGATCATGCATGTCGTCGACATGACGGGCGGTTTTGAGGATCGCGATCCGGTTGAGGACTATCGCATCATCAACCGCGAGCTCGAGCAGTATGGCGCCGAGCTTTCGGAGCGTCCGCAGATCGTCGTTGCCAACAAGTGCGACGCGCCTGGCACGGCCGACAAGATTGCCGACCTCAAGCGCGCAGCGCTCGACGATGGACATATGTTCTTTGCCGTGTCTGCTGTGACGGGCGCCGGCCTCAACACGCTGATGCTTGCCGTGGGTGAGCAGGTGGCCAAGCTCCGCGCCGAGCTGGCGGTCTCTGATGAGCCGGTCGATCTGCGCGACGAGGAGTGGGAGCGCCGCCGTCTGCAGCGCGAGAAGCGGTTCCGCATTGTTCAAGAAGAGCCTCATGCCTTCCGTGTGGTTGGTCGCGCGATTGAGCGCATGGTCATCCAGACCGACTGGGAAAACGAGGAAGCCGTCATCTACCTGCAGCATAAGTTTGCGCGCATGGGTGTCGACGACGCGCTCGAGAAGGCCGGTTGCCGTGCGGGCGACGAGGTCCGCATTTGCCAGCGCGCCTTTGACTTTGAGGGCGCCGAGGACTTCTCGGAATACGAGGACGAGCTCGAGGATGCAGACGTTGAGGTTATTGACGTAGCGGCCGAGGGTGCGGACGTGGCTGATGCCACCGAGGGCTCCGAAGGCACTACCGAAGTCGACGTTGTTGAGACCCCGGAGGGCGAGTAGGCCATGTCGCTGCGCGGTGGAATCGGTTTGCCCGAGCTGCCCATAAAAGAGGGCAAAGAGTTTCGGCTTGGCATTATGGGCGGCACCTTTGACCCGATTCATTACGGGCACTTGGTTACCGCCGAGCAGGCTCGCGAGTCGCTCGACTTGGACGCTGTGCTTTTTATGCCGGCCGGCTCTCCCGCCTTTAAGCTTGACAAACCGGTGACGCCTGCTGAGGACCGTTATGCCATGACGGTCCTCGCCACCGCCGCGAACCCGGCCTTTTTGGCGAGTCGGTTCGAGATCGACCGTCCGGGCGTAACCTACACGGCCGATACGCTTCATGCCCTTCGCGACTTTTATCCGCCGCAGGTAAAGCTCTACTTTATTACGGGCGCCGACGCGATTATCGATATTGTGACTTGGCATGATGCCGAACGAATCGCTGAGCTTGCTACCTTTATTGCTGCGACGCGACCGGGCTTTGATATCGATACGGCGCGTGCCCGAATCAAAGAGTCGGGGCTGCCGTTCGACGTGCGCTATATTCAGATTCCGGCGCTGGCGATCAGCTCGACGAACATTCGTAAGCGAGTTGCCCGCGGCATGAGCGTGCGCTATCTTACGAGCGAGTCTGTGCTCGGCTACATTCGCAAGCGCGGTTTGTATGTCGATCTGGGCCAAGAAGATTTTGAGTGATGGGGGGTCTACGTTGTCGGTAGAGGATCAGTTTGAGGGCGATGAGCGCGCGCTGCTCAAGCGCATTCAAGAGCTGCTCGATGTTCGCATGAAGGATAAGCGCAAGCGCTATGTGCATTCGCTGGGTGTTGCCGAGACCGCGCTTCATCTAGCCGAGGTCTACGGCGTTGACCGCTTTGATGCCGCTGCCGCCGGCCTGATCCATGACTGGGACAAGGTGCTCTCCGACGACGAGCTGGTCACGCGCGCTCTGCATTACGGCATTAAGATTGCCGGCTCTCCGTCTGCCGCGACGCCGCTTTTGCATGGCCCGGTTGCCGCCTATGAGCTTCCGCAGCTCTTTCCCGAGCTGTCGTCGGCGGTCTTTCAGGCTGTCGACCGTCACACCGTGGGTGCCTGCGACATGACGCCGCTCGATATGGTGGTCTTTGTGGCCGATGCCATCGAGCCCAACCGTCACGGTGACTATGCGCATGCGCTGCGCAAGATGGTGGGGAAGTCCTCGCTCGACGAGTTGTTCTTCTCCTGTTTTGCGCAGGGTCTGGTCTATGTGATCCAGTCCGGGCGCTATCTTTATCCCACGGCTATTACGATTTACAACCATTACGCCCAGCTGCGCTAGCTCGGGTGTGTCTAGAAAGAGGTATTCCATGGCCGACGAGACCATGACCGACGAGCAGATTCTTGAAGGTGTGGAGCACAAGAGCTTCGCCGCCACGTCCGACCGCACTGCTGCCTCGCTGTCCGCGAGCGGTGTCGCCGCCGAGGATGTCGCCCGCGCCGCTGCGCAGGCCGCCTACGACAAGAAGGGCGAGGACGTGCAGGTGCTCGACCTGACCGAGCTTTCCGATGTGTGCGACTACTTTGTGCTCGCCACCGGTACCAACAACCGCCAGGTCGATTCGATCGTCGACGAGATCGAGGAGAAGGTCGCCGAGGCTTGCAGCGAGCACCCGTTTTCCATCGAGGGTCGCGAGCAGAAGACCTGGATGCTCATGGACTACGGCTCGGTTGTCGTCCACGTCTTTACTCCCGAAGCCCGCGACTTCTACCGCCTCGAGAAACTCTGGGGCGACGCTCCCCAGCTTCCCCTCAACCTCCTCTAGGACCTTATTTGGGCCGGGGCTTCTCTTGAACTACCCTTTACCGTTCGCCGGGCAGTTGCACTACCTGCAGCTGCCCGGCTTTCTTTTTGCCCAAAGGCGGTTAATCGTTGAAGCGGGATTGGCGGCCGAAGGATAGGGCGGTGTCGCCGAATTTGTCTCGGACGGCGTCGATGGCGACGGAGAGGTCGCGGCGGTCGCTGGATTGGGCTCCGCGGTCATCGATCTCGCAGAACAGGTCAGTTTGGATACCGCCTTGGTGGTTGAAGTCGCTCATGCCGATACCCGCCAGACGCACGTGCATGCCTTCTTGCCAGATATTGTCGAGCAGCTCGAGCGCTACGGCCACAAAGATATTCTCGTCGTCGGTGGGGTGGGGCAAGCGGCGCTGTGCCGTGCGTCCGCTGCCATACGAATACTTGAGCTTGAGCGTTACGGTTCCGCCCGTCAGCCCTTGACGACGTAGGCGGCGCCCAACCGACTCGCCCAGCAGCGCAATCGCCGCCTCGATATCCCCACGCTCAGTCAAATCCTTCGCAAAGGTGCGCTCATTGCTCACCGATTTAACTTCACGTTCGTCATCCAGGCTGGTGACCTCGGATACTTCGAGCCCCAAAGCGCGTTGACGCATGCGCTCGCCATTCACGCCAAAGATTGCAGCCAGGGTGGACTCTGGCGCGCGTGAAAGTTCGCCGAGCGTATAGATGCGCATGCGACGCAGTCGCTCCTCGGCCGAACGCCCGATTCCGCTCATAGCGGACACAGGCAGCGCAGCCAAAAACCGCTGTTCCGTACCGGGTCGCACAATGGTCAGACCAAACGGCTTGTCGCGCTCGCTTGCGATTTTGGCCACGGTCTTGTTGCATCCAACGCCGATGGAGCAGGTCACCCCCAGCTCCGCAACGCGGTCGCTTGTGCGCCGCGCTACCAGCAGCGGATCCTCGGGCGCAAACCGACCCGGCGTAATATCGATAAAGGCCTCGTCGATGGACACGCGCTCCACGCGCGGCGTCTCCTCGGCAAGAATCGCCATGACCTGCGCGCTCACCTCGCGGTAGCGATCAAAGTGCCCGTGCGTCCAAATGGCTTGCGGGCACAAGCGCCGTGCCTCGGCTGAGGGCATGGCGGAGTGCACGCCAAAGCGACGTGCCTCGTAAGAACAGGTGGACACAACGCCGCGGGAATCGGCGTCTCCGCCCACGATGAGCGGCTTTCCGCGCCATTCGGGATGATCGAGCATCTCCACGCTCGCAAAAAACGCATCGAGGTCCATCAGGCCCACCGCCGGACCCGTCCAGGGAGGCGGCGTGACGCCCATGGCATCCTCATAACCGTATGTATGTTCGCGTCTTTCCATGTCATGAGTATACCGCGCAGCTCATGTGGGGTGCGTGTATGTGCTTGCAAATCCCGAATTCTTGTCTAAGATATGGATTTGCCCTCGACTACACCGAAGAAGTTGGTCTCACGGACTTCACCTGCCCGCGTCGATGGCGTATTATGTTCAACTGTTTGTTTGTAGTTGCAGCCTAAAGCTGCTTGGTTGGAGGAGTTTCCTTTGGCAGTCAAGATTCGCCTTGCTCGTCACGGCGCTAAGAAGCGTCCGTACTACCGTGTCGTCGTCGCCGATTCCCGCGCCCCGCGTGACGGTCGTATCATCGAGGAGGTTGGCCGCTACAACCCGATGACCGCCCCCAAGACCATCAACCTCGACCTCGAGAAGATCGCCGACTGGCAGTCCAAGGGCGCTCAGCTCACCGATGCCGTCGCCGCTCTGGTCAAGGCCGCCAACGAGGGCGAGAAGACCGAGACCGTCGTCAAGAAGTCCAAGAAGCAGCTCGCCAAAGAGGCCGAGGCCGCTAAGGCTGCCGCTGAGGCCGCTGAGGGCGCCGAGGAGTAAATCGTGCCTGAGGTTGACGCTGCACAGCTCGAGGGTGAGGCAATGCTCTCAGATCGCATCGCCGATCTCGTCGAATATCTCGTTGTTCAGATCGTCGACGACCCGGATTCCGTGAGCCTTGAGGTCATCGATGGTGACGACACCTCTACGATCGAGGTTTCTGTCGCCGAGGATGACGTCGCTAAGGTCATCGGCCGTCGTGGCCGTACCATCAAGGCCATTCGCACGCTCGCCCGTGCACTGGCCGCTCGCCTCGACACTGCAGTCGAGGTAGAGGTTCTGGGCTAGGACCTTGAGGTCCCAGTACAAAAACATCGCCCGTGTGGTCAAGCCGCACGGAAGGAAGGGGGAGGTCCTCGCGCAGCCGCTGCGGGGGCTTCCTTCTGTATTGACGCCGGGTATGCGCGTCGCCCTGACGCCGCCGGCGCTCAAGCGCGACCGCTTTTGCACGGTCGTGTCCGTCACCGATACGGGCGATGGCGATCTGGTCTCGTTTGAGGGCATTGACGACTTGACGGCCGCCGAGGGCATCACGGGATGCTATGTGCTGGCAAATCGTGACGACTTTGAGCTCGATTCGCTCGACGCCGCCTATACCGACCTGATGGGTCGCGAGGTGGTCGACGAGCGCTTCGGTTCGCTCGGCACGATCGTCGAGATCATGTCGACGCCCGCTAACGATGTTTGGGTTGTCGAGGGTGATCGGTACGGCGAGGTGCTGATTCCCGTGATCGAGCAGGTTGTGCTCGATCTTCCCGACACAGGAACAATTTTCGTCCACGTTATGGACGGCCTGATCGATATGGACAAGTAGGGAGGACAACATGCTGATTGAGACCCTTTCGGTCTTTCCCGAGATGTTTGAGCCCGTCATGTCCACATCGATTTTGGGCCGCGCCCGCAAGGCCGGCCTTTTTGATTTTAAGGCGTATAACCTGCGCGACTGGACGCACGACCGCCATCGTACCGTCGATGACGAGCCGTACGGCGG
>CAJMBB010000085.1 GCA_905211615.1 uncultured Collinsella sp.
CCAACCCCAACGGCGCGATGGCCGGCTTTATGGGCATGGGCATGGCAGGTGGCATGGGCGGCATGAACGCCAGCCAGCTGTTCGCCGCCGGCCAGGCACAGCAGCAGGCCGCTCCGCAGCCGGCTCCGGCACCCGCCCCCGCACCGGCTCCCGCCGCTGCCCCCGCGGCCGGCACGTGGACCTGCAGTTGCGGTGCCACCAACACCGGCAAGTTCTGCCCCGAGTGTGGCAGTCCCGCACCCGCCCCGGCACCGACCAAGTGGTTCTGCCCCAACTGCGGCAGCGAAAACGGCGGCAAGTTCTGCAGCAACTGCGGAACGCCCAGGCCATAACCCCTCTATCTGGTAATTGGCGGGGGGTCCGCCACCCCCGCATTTGCTTCTATGGGTTTCGTTCGATAAAGGAGGACACCATGAAGACAACGTTCAAAAAGTCCGTACTCGCATTTCTAACATGCGTCCTGGCGCTCGCCTTTGCCCTGACGGGCTGCAGCGGCGGCGGCAAAGACCCCAAGGCCAACTTCGTCGGCAGCTGGCAGTACTCGGGTGGAACCTTGGATGGCGAAGAGCTCACCGATGAGTACATGGATATGCTCGAAGAGTGGGGCGTTAACTGCATCCTGATCCTCGATGAGGACGGCACGGGCACCCTCGACCTGTTCCTTGAGGTTGTCGACCTTAAGTGGGAGGCCAAGGACGCCACCACCGCAACCGTCACCGCCGAAGATGAATCGCACGATCTGAAGCTCAAGGACGACAAGCTCGTCCTGGAGGTGGACGGCGACAAGTTTATCTTCACCAAGTCCGACAAGGATCTGTCCGGTACGGTAAAGAAGGATCGCGAGAACGCCGAGAAGGAAGAGGAGATCGATGAGGCCGTCGAAGACGACGACGTCCAGAGCATCGAAATCTCCCCCGCCGTCACCGTCGCCGATGACGACCTGTGCACCATCACCATCACCGAGAAGTTCAAGGACGACTGGGGCGACATCGGCTTTGTCGTCAACATCACCAACAAGAGCGACAAGGACCTGACCTTCTACGCTCCCTCCGGCAAGACCAATGTCAACGGCACTATGAAGGATCCCTGGTTCTCGGCTCACCTGATGCCCGGTACCAACGCCACCGAGGAATTCACGTTCTCGAACGGCGAGCTTGACAGCCTTGACGACCTGGTCAACACGACCATCGGCATCGACGCCTATCTGACCGATTCCTACGAGGACGTCGCCTCTTACACCGCAACCATCGCGTAACGACAGACACCGACAGCCGCGGATTGGCGGACATATCCGCGCACACCAGACGGGGCCGCAGGAGTTGATCCTGCGGCCCCGTCGTTTTTATGCCGATGCGTAACGAGCGCTAGCGCTCCATGTTGGGAACGATGCTGCCCTCGGTCACCGCATGCACGGCAAGGCGCATGATGTTGTCGTAGCCGGTCTTGCTTAGGATCTCCGAGATGCGGCGCTTGATGGTGCCCTCGCTCATAAACAGCTCGGCCGCGATCTCGCGGCGGCTCTTGCCCTCGCAGGCAAGGCGCAAAATCGACAGCTCGACATCGTCGAGCGCCGCCGTACCCGAAAAAATGCTCTCGGGCGGCTTGGGAAACGTGCAATAGCCCGCCAGCGTGGAGCGCATCACGGCGAACAGCTCGTCGATACCGACGTTCTTGTAAACAAAGCTATCGACGCCCGCCTCGCGGGCCTGATCGACAAAGGTGATCTCGGGCATGCCGGTCATGATAATGATGCGGCACTCGGGCAGCTGCTCCTTGATGCGCGCCGCCGCCACGATGCCGTTGGAATCATGCTCGGTGCATACGTCCATCAGTATCATGTCCGGACGCTCCCTGAGCGCGACATCGAGGGCTTCGGAAGCGTCGGCGATCGCGGCGACGACGGTCATATCGGGCTGGTCGCCAACGGAGCGCGCCAGGCTCTCGCGCAGGATGGCCTGGTCTTCGACTATAAGGACGCGAATCATGAGCTTCTCCTTTGGACCGTGGCGCTGGAGGCGAGCGGAATGGATACCGTAAGCGTAAAGGGTGGGGCGGCATGGACCTCAAGGCTGCCGCCCAGATTCTGTGCGACATGCCTCATACCAGGGATACCCGTTCCCTCGCGATACGATACGGGGGCCGGGGACCCGTCGTTAGAAATCGTCATGCGCGCGACGGCGCCAGCATCCGCCCCCTCCTGCCGCAGGCGCACATGGACCTGATGGGCCTGCGCATGCTTGGTGGCATTGGTCGAGGCCTCACGGATAATCTGCAAAAATGCGGTGGCGACACGCGCGTCCTCAGGCAGCGCACCCTCAACATCGATCTGCACACTCACCAAACCAAAAGCATGGACGATATCACCCAGCTGTTCTGCAGGCTCGCTGGCACCGCCACCGCGCAGATCGGCAGCGATTGAGCGCAGCAACGGATCAATCTGCTCGATTGACTCATCGTCCAGACGCCCCTCCTCCAAATAGCGATGAAGAATGGACAGGCGCTGCCCGATCACGTCGTGCACGCGAGCGCGCATACGTAGGTAGGCCGCATTGTCAGCAACTTTTTTGACTTCTTCGATCTGGGCTTGGAGCTCTTGGCCCGCAAGCTCAAGCAGGTGGTTGGCTTGCGCCAAGCGGTCATGAGCATGCGCGTACTCTGTCACATCAAGACCGATAATGCGCTCGAACGAACGGCCCGAAACCATAACGCGATCGCGCACAAATAGGCGAATCTCAGCGGGAGAGACCTCGACCACCGCACGCGCCTCACCAAAGCGGTCCAGATTAATCCGCACACGGTTCCTGCTGCTTTCGGGCATTTGCATGCTCAGTTTGCGCAGGTCGTTCCATGTGCTGCTCATGTCGCCTAGGTCGGTGGGCATATGAAGTTCCACCAGGTTTTTGCGCATGCAGCGGTTCATGAGCAGCGGACGGCCCCTCGGGTCCAGATACAGGATGCCCACGGGAATCACGTTGATGGTCTCGATCGTCGAGAACATGGTGATATCCTCTTGGCGGTTACGGACGTCCATCAAGAGCGCCGCGATGGAGCGGAACAGGAAGAACGCTCCCTCTGCGATAAGGACAACGGTCCACGCCGAGCCCATGGCAAAAACCACCGGTGGTGTAACGGCGACAACAAGCAGCAGCTCGACCAGCATGACGAGGCGACGATAGTGCACCATAAGTACCACGCCATAGGCAAAGATCGCGGCATTCAGCCACAACGCTCCGCCCATTGCCCTGGCGCAAACGTCAAGCGGCGCCACCAGATACGAGCCAGACGACGCGAATAAGATGAGCGCCGAAATCATCAGGTGAAGCACAAGGCTCGCCTCGTAGGCGCAAATCACCTTACGGTTATAGGACGAGCGGCGCGATGCGATGAGCGGGACGTGGATCGTCTGCAGACACGCAGCCAGGGCAAAGACAACATCGAGCGCAACGATTTGGGGAAGGATGAGCGGGATCTGCATCGTCACTCACCCGCCCTTGGCATCAAGACGATCATGCGCAGCTGGCCGGGCTCGCCCTCAAGGCGGTATGCCACGTTGCGCCCTTGCAGAGCGCTTTCGAGCTCTTGCGCAGCGGGCGTCTGCGAAAGATCTTCATCATCGTTGGAAAAAAGTGTGGCGCGCAGCTCGACACTGCATCGGTCATGGTCGCCCAAGTGATACATAAGCGCCGGATGGTCGGTGGTGTAGGCAAAAAACGCAAAGTCATACACGCAGTCGTACAGGGCGCTTACCGTACTGGCGTGCAACGGGCGCCGTATGGCGATAATCGAGGCGCAATCGATATCGATGGTGCGCAGGTCACTTGCGAGCTCGTTGGCAATGAGCTGAATGCGGTCGCGGTCAAAACCGCTCTCCCCGTGCTGTGCCAACGTGAGCGACCCCTTGCGCTTGCAATAGGCGACGAGCATCTTGGCGCGTTGCAGCATGCGGTAACGCTCGTGCGAAGACGCTTCGTCGGTCAACGGCGGCAGCGAGCTCAGCAGGTCGTACATCCCTTCGAGCGCGCGGGCAAGCGCCTGGTCCACGTCTTGGACCAGCAAGGTCTCGGCCTCTTGATCTGCCAAATGCGTCTTAAGGTCGTAGTCGGCGGCGAGCAGCTCGTTTTGACGCTGCAGCTCCATGCGACGATGTGCCAGTTCACGGTTAAGCTCGTTGAGCTCCGATACGTCTTGGGCAAGCAGGGCCGATCCGCCCAGCAGCGGAAAGGCGCGATACATTACATCGGGATCGGACGCCACGGCAAAGGCATGGGCGCGCCCGTGCTCCTGGGTCCGCAACTCCTCGCGCACGCCTACCGGCATTGGCTTTGACACTGGCGTGGCATAGACTTCCTGCAGGTCGCGCGTTAGAACTTTGAGGTCGAGCGGCAAGGTGTCGAAGATGCCAGCGATGTCGTGATACGACGGAATGACACCGCAATCGAGACAGATTTCCATCGCCACCACGCACAGGACGCAATAGACGAGCGAGAAGTTGAGCCTCCATGCCCAGGGCACGCGCAGAGCATATGAGATGGCAAAGAATGCGCCGCCCAGCAGTACGAGCGCCGCCGTGCCCGAGAAACGCTGGATGCGAAAGGACGAGGACCGGCCAACCAGGATAAAAAAGGCCACGAAGTTAAAGGCCGTCCACACGAGGACGGCGAAATAACCCCAGCCGTACGTGTAGTCGTTGCTCCAGGTGTCACTTGTGCGGTCAAAGCGGAAGACCTGCTGGTGAAAATCGTTGGTGAGCACAAATCCGATAAGCAGGATGGCCACAATCCACAGCGCAGCGCAGTAGCGGCGACCCAGGCGGTGTTGCTCCAGGCCCGCAAGGCGCAGACCACACAACTGGTAGAGCAGCGGAATGAGCGTCATGGGCACGTAGTACAGGTACCACAGCACGGTGGCATAGAACGGCGTGAACGACTTGTACTTGAGAATGACTTCGATCATCCACAGGGCGCAGATGGTGGCAATGGCAACAAGGCGACGGCGCAACACATAGTCCAAACAGCGCAGATAGACCGATACGCCCCAAATCGAAAATGCAATTGCGGCGACAAGCAGCGGCAGAGAGCTCGAATGGACGAGCGCATCCACAACCTCTTCGGACACCTCGCTATAGGCGGGCACGACGTTAGAAAGTTTGGGGTCGGAGGCGAACAGCGCCGGCAAGACTGCCAAAAGCATGAGGAACAGTGCGGTGATGGCGCCGGCGATAGCAAAGACGCGGTGACGGTACGCCTGATGTGTTATGCCAACAAGGAATCGCGGCATGGCGAAGAGCCTGCCGCCCCTGGGATCCGCCACGGGTGCGGATCGGGCGGCCGCGTGGCCGATATGTCGCTCGCGGGTACCCATAGTGCTTTTAGTGTACCGACAGGCAGGCTCAAAAAGCGGGCCACATGTCCCAAAATCCGCAGACGGCAAGACGCCCGGCAGCCTCCCCCGTCTGGCACTTCCCGATATCCGCCCGCCCCAAACCACCGCAAAGGGGACAGGCACCTTTGTGGTGGTTTGGGGCGGTTTGTCTCGATCTGTAACAGTTAGGCCGCCAAAACCGGGCCTGGTGTTACAGATCGAGATTGTTAGGCCTGTCCCCTACGGTTTGTCTAAATCTGTAACAGGTAGAGACGATTTAGCCCGCTAGATGTTACAGATCGAGACAGAAGATTCTAGTCGCAGGCGATGTCGAGGTTTTTGCCGATGAGACCTACGTAGCCGCCCTCGGCAGCCTTGGGGCTGTCGGCGTGGCAGAGGACCCACTTGTCGGCCTTCCAGTAGCAGTAGCTGTCACCGGTGGCAGGCATGTCGGCTGCGGCCTCGGGGCGCGGGCCGTTGGTGCCCGCCGGCAGCGCCACCATCACCTGGAAGCCGCCTTCGTCGACCATGCAGGGCGTATAGTGGAGCGTGGTGTTGAAGACCTCAACAACCGTACCCGCCGGCACGCGGAACGCCTTGACGCACGCGGTGTCGAGCTTGCCGTCCTCGATCTCCCAGCGATGCGCCACGAGCAGAATAAAATCGCGGGCGCCCAGGTTAAACTCGCTGGCGCGGTGGTACTCCAGGCAGTTGAGACGCGTGTTGTGGCCGTTGCACCAGCCGAGCTGGAAGGGACGGCCACCAAACATGAGAAAGCCCAACTTATCGGCATCCTTGGCGCCCTCGAGCTCCGACGCACTTGCTACGTACTTGCTGCCCTCGGGAATGGGCGTGGCAGAGAGCGCCTCGAGCACGGGCGACGTGAGCTCGGACGAAACGTCATCCCAAACGTTGCCATAGGATTTGAACTCGGGATCGTTGACAGAGTAGATATGCATGTTCACTCCTGTTCGTAAATGTGACTATACGAACATTCTAGAACAAACATGAGCGATTTTGAACGCTCGTCCCGACCAATCAACAAAAAGGCGCCCCCGCATAAGCGAAGGCGCCAATGCACGCGTTTTGGGCGATAAAGCCCTTACGCCTGCTGATAGTGCAGGTGCTTCTCGTCGATATCGGCCAGGTCGCGGTCGAGGTAGCGGCGCGCAAGCCAGTTGGCCATGGGGAGGTTCTGGTCCAGGTAGTTACCGCATTCCTCGGGAGCGGCACCGGGGACATCGCCCTCAAAGTCGGCGACAAACTCGAACAGCTCACGCACGAGCGGCAGGATCTCCTCGCTCGTCACCTCGCCAAACACGACGAGGTAAAAGCCCGTGCGGCAGCCCATGGGGCCAAAGTAGACAATGCGGCTCGACCACTCGGCATGATTGCGAAGGAACGTCGCGCCCAGGTGCTCGATGGTGTGGCACTCGGCCGTGTTCATGACCGGCTCCTTGTTGGGCGTGGTCAGGCGTAGGTCAAAGGTGGTGACGACGGCGGCGGTCGCCGGATCGCGGTCGATGCGGCTCACGTACACGCCGGGCTCAAGCAGCAGATGGTCAACGGAAAAGCTCGCGATGCGCTCCATGGCAGATCCTCTCGATAGTCAAATTGGGACGGGGCTTTTTTAGCTGGTTCGAATGGTCGCACCAATCATACCAGTCAAAAAAGCCCGTCCCAAAAAGACAACTTAGCCCAGGACGCGGGCCATGCGCGCCTTGAACTCGGACAGGAAGCGCGGGGCGTCGACGGTCAGCGCCACGAGTGCGCTCTTGTCCGGATCGGACAGGCGGCGCTCATCGCAGATGGTGCGACCGCGGTACTCGCCCAGCAGATCAACACGCAGGTTGCAGCCGAGCGCACCTACGAGCGTGGGGTCGATCGCCACGGCAACGGCCAGCGGATCGTGCAGCGCACAACCACCCAGGTAGGGTGCGTTCATCTCGTACGAGCCAATGTAGTGCTCGACCATGCTCGCAAATGCGCAGCCCGCCATGGTGCCCGAGCCCGTCCAGCCGGCAATGTCGCGGCGTGTGAGCACCACGCGATGCGTCACGTCCAGACCCACCATGGTGAGCTTACGGCCCGAGCGCAGCACCGCGTCGGCTGCCTCGGGGTCGCTCGCCATGTTGGCCTCGGCGCCCGCGCTCACGTTACCGGGCACGGTAAGGGCGCCGCCCATCACGACCACGCGGCCGATGGACATCATTGCCGCCGCATCGCGCTCCAGGGCGAGCGCCAGGTTGGAGAGCGGGCCGGTCGCCACGTAAATCAGATCGGGACCATAGGTGCGCGCGGCATCGATCAGATAATCGACCGCAGCGTTGCCGTCGGCCGAGGTCGCCCCCACCGGCTCGTAGGGCGACGCGGGCACGCTCGCGCCGCCGATGCCGTTCTTGCCGTGAATAAGCGCGGTGGACGCCGGCGGCGTATAGGGCTCAGTCGCCTGCAGAGGACGGTCGGCACCCAGGTACACCGGAACCTCGGGGCGACCCAGCAGATCGAGCACCGCCAGGCAATTGTGCGCCGATTGCTCGACGCGCACGTTGCCAAAGCACGTGGTGATGCCCACGAGCTCCACCTCGGGGCTCGCGATGGCATAGGCGAGCGCCATCGCATCGTCCACACCCATATCCAGATCAAGGATCAGCTTCTTGGTTGCCATTGTTCTACTCCGCTTCTCCGTCTTTATCGTTTAACCAAACCAATGTTCAACTTCGGCGCGCGTGGGAATCGATTGCTGAGCGCCCAGGCGCGACACCGTCACTGCCGAGGCGCGAGCACCCGCGGCCATACACTCAAAGAGCGGCAGGCCCT
>CAJMBB010000086.1 GCA_905211615.1 uncultured Collinsella sp.
GCCTGCATCGAGTGGCTCGAGACGCACGCCAAGGCGCTCGCCGACGCCACCGACACCGACGCCATCATGGGCCCCGTGGTGATCGACACGGTGGGCGTCAAGGGCATCGTGTGCGAACGTGCCTTTGAGCTTGCCCGCGAGCACGGCTTTTACTTTGTGGGCGCGCACCCCATGGCGGGCACCCAGTTCTCGGGCTACGCGCACTCCCGCGCCGACCTGTTCCAGGGCGCCCCACTCGTGCTCGTCCCGCCCGCGGTAGACGATGCCCTTAAGCTGGAGCTCTTGGGCCAGGTGCGCGAGATGGTGCGCCCCTTGGGCTTTGGCAAGTTCAGCGTGACGAACGCCGCCGAGCACGACCGCGTCATCGCCTTCACGAGCCAGCTTGCGCACGTGGTATCCAACGCCTACGTCAAAAGCCCCACCGCCCAGGTCCACCACGGCTTTTCGGCCGGTAGCTACCGCGATCTCACCCGCGTGGCGCACCTCAACCCGCAAATGTGGTCCGAGCTCATGATCGACGACGCCGACGCGCTCGCCTTCGAGATCGACCATCTGATCGAGTCGCTTGGCGCCTACAGCCGTGCGCTCAAGAACCGCGACCAGCGCTATCTGGAGAATCTCCTTGCCGAGGGCGACCGCATTAAGCGCGCACTCGACGACGAGGCCTCCCACTAGACCACCTATCACGCCAGGTCGAAAGGACCGAAGCTTATGGCGATTACCATCGATATCGACACCGCACGCCCCTACCAGGTGCATGTTGGCACGTTTTTGCTGGAGCAGGCGGGACCGCTCGTGCGCGCCACTGCCGGCGGCACCAAGGCCGTCATCGTGACGGACGCCAACGTAGGCCCGCTCTACCAGATGCCCGTTAAGCAGAGCCTGGAGGCATCAGGCTACGAGGTGAGCATCTGCACCTTCGAGGCCGGCGAGGCCCATAAGCGCGCCGAAACCTATGTTGCCATTTTGGAGTTTGTGGCCGAGCACGAGCTTTCGCGCTCCGACGTGATCGTGGCACTCGGGGGCGGCGTCGTGGGCGATGTGGCGGGCTTTGTGGCCGCGACCTACATGCGCGGCTGCAAGTTTGTGCAGATCCCGACGAGCCTGCTCGCCATGGTGGATTCATCGGTGGGCGGCAAGACCGCCATCGACCTGGCTGCCGGCAAGAACTTGGCCGGCGCCTTTTGGCAGCCGAGCGTGGTTATCGCCGACGTGGGGTGCCTGGCCACCCTCACGCCCGAGCAGTTCGCCGACGGCTGCGGCGAGGTCGTCAAGCACGCCGTGATCGCCGACCCGGAGCTTTTCGCCGAGCTGGAGAAGACCCCGCTCACGCTGGAGCTGCTCAACCGCGATGTGGCCCGCGTAGCACTCATCATCGCCCGCAACATCGACATCAAGCGCGCCGTGGTCGTCGCCGACGAGCACGAAACCAACCAGCGCAAGCTGCTCAACTTTGGACACAGCGCCGGACACGCCGTCGAGGCCTGCGAGCACTTTGAGCTCGGACACGGCAACTGCGTGTCGATCGGCATGGGCATCATCACGCGCGCCGCGGCCCTGCACGGCGTTTGCGATGCTGCACTGCCCGGCCGTATTGAGGAGCTCTGCGCCCGCCACGGCCTCAAGACCCGCTGCGACCTCAATGCCGATGCCGTCTTTGCCGAGGCGCTCCACGACAAGAAGCGCGCGGGCGACACCATCGACCTGGTGATTCCGCACGGCATTGGCCGCTGCAGCATCGACCGCACGCCGCTTTCCACTTTCCACGAACTCATTGCCGAGGGCCTCGGCCAGAAGGGAGACGCATCCGCATGCTAGCCCGCATCACCCCGTCCCCGCTTAAGGGCACCGTTCCCGCCATCGCGTCCAAGTCGATGGCGCACCGTCTCATCATCTGCGCTGCCCTTGCCAACGGAGAGACGCATGTGACCTGCAACACCACCTGCGCCGATATTGAGGCCACGGTCCGCTGCCTCACGGCGCTCGGCGCCCGCATCGAGACCGTCGAGGACGGCTTCCAGGTCCACCCCACCATGAAGAGCATTGAGTTCGGCCTGCTCAAGGCCCTTGCCGGCGGCACGCTCGACTGCGGCGAGAGCGGCTCCACGCTCCGCTTTATGCTGCCCGTCGCCTGCGCGCTGGGGGCAGAGGCAACCTTTGTAGGACAGGGCCGCCTAGGCGCACGCCCGCTGTCCCCGCTCTCGGACGAGATCATTGCCGCCGGCTGCGACCTACAGGGTCTGGGCGGTTTTCCGCTCAAGACAAGCGGACGCATGCGCCCGGGCACCTTTGTGCTGCCGGGCAACGTAAGCTCGCAGTATATCTCCGGCCTGCTGCTGGCAGCCCCGTTGCTCGCCCAGCCCTCCTGTGTGCAGGTGACTGGCCTCATTGAGAGCCGCCCCTACATCAACCTAACGATCCAGGCCATGAAGGCCTTTGGCGTTGAGGTCAACGTCGAGCGCATTCCGGCCAAGGACGGCCAGCCCGAGGTCACGAACTTCCGCGTGAGCAGCGGCTCGTACCGCACGCCCGGCAGCGTGGCCGTCGAGGGCGACTGGTCCAACGCTGCCTTTTGGCTGTGTGCCGGCGCTATCGGCACCGACCCCATCACCGTCGAGGGCGTGTCCCTGAGCTCCGCACAGGGCGACCGCAACGTGCTTGCCGCGCTTTCGCGCTTTGGCGCCCGCATCGTGCGCTCCACCAACGCCGCCACCGTGCAGTCCGACAAGCTCGCCGGCTTTGAGATGAGCGCCCACGACATTCCCGACCTGGTGCCCGTTATCTCGGCCGTGGCCTCGCTGGCACAGGGCCGCACCTTTATCCGCGATTGCGCCCGCCTGCGTATCAAGGAATCCGACCGCCTGGCCACCACCACCCGCGAGCTCACCGCGCTGGGCGCGCAGGTGCGTATTGCCGGCGACGACCTCATCATCAAGGGCGTCGATGCCTTTACCGGCGGCGAGGTCGATTCGCACAACGACCACCGCATCGCCATGATGGCCGCCATCGCCGCGAGCCGTGCCACCGGCGAGGTCGTGATCCACGGCGCCGAGGCCGTCAACAAGTCCTATCCCGATTTTTTCGACCACTACCGCCTGCTGGGCGGCAAGGTCACACTCGAGGAGGAATAGCATGTCCTCGACCTTTGGCAACGTCTTGCACTTAAGCATCTTCGGCCAATCGCACTCCCCCGCTATCGGCTGCTCGCTCGATGGCATCCCGGCGGGCATCGCCGTGGACCAGGAAGCGCTGCAGGCCTTTTTGGACCGTCGCGCCCCCGGTCGCGACGAGACCGCGACCAAACGCCGTGAGGCCGACGCCGCCCACATCATCGCCGGTGTTGTCGATGGACATACCACCGGCGCGCCCATCGCCGCGATTATTGAGAACACCAACACGCGCTCCAAGGACTATTCCGAACTGCGCCGCAAGCCCCGTCCCGGACATGCGGACTTCCCTGCGCGCGTGAAGTATCACAACATGCACGATGTCGCTGGTGGCGGGCATTTCTCCGGCCGCCTGACGGCACCCCTGTGCATCGCCGGCGGGATCGCGCTGCAGGCACTCGAGGCCCACGGCATTCAGGTCATGGCGCACGTCGCGCAAATCGGCGGCATCTCCGACCTGCCCATGGATGATATGGTCTATCGCGAGGCCGACCGCAAGGCGATCCTTACGAACGACCTGCCCTGCATTGACGCCGCCGCAGCCGGCCGCATGCGCGAGGAGATCCTAGCCGCGCGCGACGAACTCGACAGCATCGGCGGCATCGTGGAGTGCGGCATTTACGGGCTTCCCGCGGGCATCGGCGACCCCATGTTCGACGGCATCGAGAACCGCATCGCGCAAATCGCGTTTGGCATTCCCGCCGTAAAGGGCGTGGAGTTTGGCATGGGCTTTGCCGTGGCCGCCATGCGCGGCAGCGAGAACAACGATCCGTATCGCATCGACGCCGAGACCGGCGAGATTGAAGTCGAGTCCAACAACGCCGGCGGCATTCTGGGCGGCATCTCCACCGGCGCGCCCGTCATGTGGCGTATGGCCGTAAAGCCGACACCCTCTATTGGCCGCGAGCAGCAGACCGTAGACATGGACGCCATGGAAAATGCCGAGCTCTCGGTCCACGGTCGTCACGATCCCTGCATCGTCCCCCGAGCTGTCCCCGTAGCCGAAGCAGCCGCCGCCCTCGCCATCTGGGACGCCCTCCTCGAGGACGCCGCCCAGCTCTAAAAATCTCTGGGGGCCAACTCCGGCCCCCACGCCCACCCAGTGATTTTTCTGGGACGGGGATTAAAAAATCATTGTGTACCTAATGATTTTTTAATCCCCGTCCCAGAAAAATCACCGACACGTGAAAGGGGCCTCCATGGACCTTGCTGACATCCGCCAGGCCATCGATGGCATCGACACCACGCTCCTCAACAGCTTTGTCGAGCGCATGGATATTGCCACCGAGGTCGCCAAGTCAAAAATCGAGACGGGCAAGGCCGTCTTCGACCCCGCCCGTGAGCGCTCCAAACTCAACAACCTCGCCGGCCGCGCGCCCGAGCGCTACGAGGCCCAGACCATCGCCCTGTTTCGTCTCCTCATGAGCATGAGCAAGGCCGAGCAGCAGCGCTACATCAACGAGCTCAAGGGCATCACCGTCTCGCAAAAGGCCCACGCCACGGCTGCAGCCTTTGACACGCCCTTCCCTCAAACGGCCACCGTTGCCTGCCAGGGCGTGGAAGGTGCCTATAGCCAGATAGCCGCGTGCAAACTCTTCGACGTGCCCGACATCGCGTTTTTCGAGACCTTCGAAGGCGTTATGCGCGCTGTGCGCGACGGCTTCTGCGAGTTTGGCGTGCTGCCCATCGAGAACTCCACCGCCGGCTCGGTCAACGCCGTCTACGACCTGCTCGCCCAGTTCGACTTCCACATCGTGCGCTCGCTTCGCCTCAAGATCGACCACAACTTGCTCGTCAAGCCCGGCACCAAGCTCGCCGACGTGCGCGAGGTCTACAGCCACGGCCAAGCTATTGCCCAGTGTGCCGGCTTTATCGAGTCCCACGGCCTGCACGCCACCAAGTACCCCAACACGGCCATGTCGGCCGAGATGGTCGCCAACTCCGAGCGCACCGACGTCGCCGCCATCGCCTCGCGCAGCTGTGCCACGCTGTATGGCCTCGAGGTGCTGGAGCCCAATATCCAAGACTCGGACAACAACTACACGCGCTTTGTCGTCATCAGCCGCGAGCCGCGCGTCTACCCCGGCGCTAATCGCACCTCGCTCATGATCACCACGGCCAACGAGCCGGGCGCCCTCTATCGCGTGCTCGAGCGCTTCTACGCACTCAACATCAACCTCATCAAGCTCGAGAGCCGCCCCATCCCCGGCCGCGACTTTGAGTTTATGTTCTACTTTGACCTGGACTGCCCCTTTGGCAGCAAGGCCCTCGACGACCTGCTCGACTCGATCGACGACGTATGCGAGAGTTTCACCTACTTTGGCAGCTACACGGAGGTGCTCTAGATGACCGATACCGCCGCAACCCGCCCCTACGGCGTGCTGGGCCGCGTGCTGGGCCACAGCTACACCCCAACCATCTACAAGGAGCTCGCAGGGCTCGAGTACGTGCGCTTTGAGCGCGAGCCCGAGGAACTCCAGGCCTTTATGGCGGGCGACGAATGGGAGGGCACCAACGTGACCATCCCCTACAAGCGCGCCGTCATGGAATACCTGGACGAGCTGAGCCCGCTGGCCGAGCGCATGGGTAACGTCAACACCATCACACGCCTGCCCGATGGCCGCCTGCGTGGCGACAATACCGACTACTTCGGTTTTCAGTGCCTGGTCGAGGAGTTGGGCGTTGAGGTTGCCAGCAAAAAGGCCCTCGTGCTCGGTGCCACCGGCGGCGCAGGCACCACGGCCAGCATGGTGCTCGGCGACCTGGGCGCCATCGTCGTACCCGTGGGTCGCACGAGCGAGGTCAATTACGACAACATCGCGCAGCAATCCGATGCCGCGCTGCTCGTCAACTGCACGCCTGCCGGCATGTTCCCCCACTGCCCCGACGCCCCCTGCACGCTCGAAGGCCTCGATGCGCTCGAGGGCGTCATCGACATTGTCTACAACCCCGCCCGCACGGGTCTGATGCTCGAGGCCGAGCGCCGCGGCATCCCCTGCATCGGCGGCTTACTCATGCTTGTGGCCCAGGCGGCACAGGCTGTTGAGCGCTATACCGGCCAGGTTACGCCGCGCGAGCGCATCCTGGATGTGACGGAGCGTCTGTCCCGCCGCGAGCAGAACATCGCGCTGATTGGCATGCCGGGTTCGGGCAAGACCCGCGTGGGCGAGCAGATCGCCCAGCTCACGGGCCGCGAGCACATCGACCTCGATCGCGCCCTCGAGGAGCGCCTGGGGATGCCCTGCGCCGACTATATCGTCGAGCGCGGTGAGGCGGCCTTCCGCGAGCAGGAGACGGTAGCGCTGGCCGATATCTCCAAGCGCAGTGGTCTGGTGCTCTCCACCGGCGGCGGCGTGGCCACGCGCGACGAAAACTATCCGCTGCTGCACCAGAACAGCCAGATCGTGATGCTCAACCGCAAGCTCGACGAACTCGCCCATAAAGGACGCCCCATCACCGCCCGCGATGGCATCGACAAGCTCGCCGAGCAGCGCATGCCGCGCTACCGCGCCTGGGCCGACTACATCATCGACTCACGCGACTGCGCCGCCAACACCGCCCGCGCCGTCCTCGACACCCTCCCACCCGCTCTCTAACAAAAACCACCACAAAGGGGACAGGCACCTTTGTGGTGGTTTTTCAACCGCAAAGGAAGCAACCATGAAAGCACTCGTCATTAACGGCCCCAACCTCAACATGCTCGGCATTCGCGAGCCAGGCATCTATGGCAGCGACAACTACGACCGCTTAGTGCAGATCTGCCAGGAAGCGGGCACTGCACAGGGCTTCGACGAGGTCGAGGTCTTCCAGTCCAACCACGAGGGCAACATCGTCGACAAGATTCAGGAGGCCTACGGCAAGGTCGACGGCATCGTCATCAACCCGGCCGCCTACACGCATACGAGCGTGGCCATCCTGGACGCGCTCAAAGCCGTCGCAATCCCGGCTGTGGAGGTCCACATCAGCGCTGTCGAGACCCGCGAGGACTTCCGCCAGGTGAGCTACGCCCGCCTGGCCTGCTTCGCCACCATCACCGGTGAGGGCCTGCAGGGCTACGCACATGCGCTAGAGCTGTTGAGGGAACGACTCGAAAAGTAGTCTCGCGCGCAAATCCATCAACCCCGATTCGCACGCCAGTAATGCCAGTGCCGCCAGCAGCAACCTCGCTACTGGCGGCACTTTATTACTGGCATATAATCGTTGCAGCCACACAACGTCTGGAGACTCGCATGCTAAGCATCCATCTGGGAGATTACCCCGGTTCCATCTACGATACCGAGACCTACTTTAGGAACTCATACTTGGACTCATGGTTCGAAGACCCTATGGCCGCACAGATCATTAAAAGCGTGGACGGATCAGAGCTCATCGGCCCCCACAACATCGTAAGCAAGCAGCTGGGCTCGATCACCCCACTCGAACTGTCCGGCGGCGTTAAGACGCTGCTGCTGGTGCGCAATCTACCAAACATGGTGTTCAATGCATCCACTTGCGGAGATAACTGCGCCCGCTGGCTGCTCAAAATTGGCAAAGAGCAGGATGTGCTGGTGACCCTTTACCACATCATGAAATTTCCCTGGAAGCGTTTTGAGATTCGCATCAATAACGACGGCCGCATCGTCAGGAACATGCAGGAGTTTGTTGGCGCCACGAATGATTTTCTGGATGTTGAAGATGTGACTAGAATGCCGCACTAAGTTCTATTGCCGTAATCGCTGAATGCGGTTGCGAAAGACTTATCGGAGTGTTCGAGGGCAGAGCAGTAAGCCACGCAAAACGTTTAAAACCAAGGCTACGCTCATGCGTTGGAGTCGCTGAAAGGCCAATCCACATCAGCAAGACGAAAAAAGCCCGGACCACCTATGAACTGCCTCCCATTTCTTGGACATGAGAAATGGGAGGCTTTCTTTATGCGCG
>CAJMBB010000087.1 GCA_905211615.1 uncultured Collinsella sp.
CTGGAGGCAGCAGCAGCCCCGCCCTCGCCGCCGATCAGCGCCAAGAAAC
The DNA here is from genome assembly GCA_905211615.1 of uncultured Collinsella sp. Taxonomy (GTDB): domain Bacteria; phylum Actinomycetota; class Coriobacteriia; order Coriobacteriales; family Coriobacteriaceae; genus Collinsella. Next base: position 50 of record CAJMBB010000087.1, read on the forward strand.
GGTTCTGCATGGCGGTGATACCAAGCGTGCCCAGCGCCGCGGACACTTCGTCGGCAGAAAACGCCGGGAAGGACGTTTCGTCAAAGTCGAGCTCGACGGGCGCATCGGTGCGAATGGTTGCGACCTTGCGGCTCAGCAGCGCATCGTCGATGTGCGCACGCAGGTTCTCGCCCATCTTGCCCTTGACCTCGTCAGCATGCGCGATGACCTCGTCCAAGCTGCCGTACTGTGCGATGAGCGCGCTCGCCTTTTTGGGGCCGATGCCCGGTACGCCGGGAATGTTGTCCGACGTATCGCCCTTTAGACCGTAAAAATCGGGCACGAGCGCCGGCGTAATGCCGTGATACAGGTCGTCCACGCTCTCGGGCGTCATGATCGCCACGTCGGACAGGCCCTTGCGGGTCGAGACCACGTTGACGTGCTCGGTCACGAGTTGATACATGTCGCGGTCGCCGGTCACCAGCAGCATGTCGCAGCCGGCCTCTTCACCCAGGCGCGCCATGGTTCCCAGGATATCGTCGCCTTCCCAGCCCTCGGACTGCAGAATCGGCACGTTGAGCGCGGTGAGCAGCTCCTTGATCATCGGAAACTGCGCATGCAGATCGGGGTCCATGGGCGGGCGTTGCGCCTTATACTGCGGCAGCATCTCCATGCGCACGCGCGGTTTGCCCTTGTCAAACGCCACGACCACACCGTCGGGGTTAAAGGCATCGATCATCTTGAGAAACATGTTCAGAAAGCCGAAGATCGCGTTGGTGGGGCGCCCGTCCGGCGCATTCATGGTGGGCGGCACGGCGTGGAAGGCGCGGTGCATGAGCGAGTTGCCGTCGATAACGGCAAAGGTGCGGCGCTTGTCAGACATATTGAATACCTCGCTTTGGGCTGGGCACGGTTTGCTCACACCAGTTTACACGCTCCCCGCCCCGCGGCCACCGCACATCAGGCTTCCCTGCCGCCGCGGGCCCGCGCGTGATACGATGGCTCACGGTACATCAACCAGCACGATCGATCCGAAAGGAGCCTGCGTCATGGAGCGTCCCTGCGCATGGAAAAAGTACACGCCACAGCAAGTCGAGGAACTCGAGGAGCTTTGCCGCGGCTATAAGCAGTTTTTGAGCGAGAATAAGACCGAGCGCCTGTGCGTCAAGACCGGCATCAAGATGGCCGAGGAGGCGGGCTACGTCGACTTGGAGACCGTGATTGCCGAGGGCCGCACGCTCAAGGCCGGCGACAAGGTGTACGCCGCCAATCACGGCAAAGACCTCATGCTCGTCAACCTGGGCACCGCCCCGCTCGAGCAGGGCTTTAACATCCTGGGTGCTCACGTGGACTCGCCGCGCCTGGACCTTAAGCAGAATCCCGCCTTCGAGGCCGGCGACATGGCCTACCTCGACACGCACTACTACGGCGGCGTCAAGAGCTACCACTGGGTGGCCTCCCCGCTTGCACTCGTGGGCGTCATCTGCAAAAAGGACGGCACCACCGTCGACATCAACATCGGCGACAAGGCAGACGATCCGGTCTTTACCATCTCCGACCTGCTGATCCACCTCTCGAGCGAGCAGATGTCCAAGCCCGCCAAGGACGCCGTCGACGCCGAGATCCTCGACGTGATCGTGGGCGGCCGTCCCGTCAAGTTTGACGAGGACGACAAGGACGCTCCCAAGGAGCCCGTCAAGCAGATGTTCCTGGACATCCTCAAGGAGCAGTACGGCGTCGAGGAGGAGGACTTCCTCTCCGCCGAGATCGAGGTCGTGCCCGCCGGTCCCGCCCGCGACATGGGCCTCGACCGCTCCATGATTTTGGGCTATGGCCACGACGATCGTGTCTGCGCCTATCCGTCTATGCTCGCCCAGATCGACGTCGCCAACGTGGAGCGCACGAGCATCACGCTCATCGTCGATAAGGAGGAGATCGGGTGCCACCGGTATGACGAGCCGCTTCTTCGAGAACACCGTCGCCGAGATCATGACGCTCGCCGGCGAGGATAGCCCGCTGGCCCTGCGCCGCGCGCTCGCCCGCAGCCGCATGCTCTCCTCCGACGTGTCCGCCGGTTTCGACCCGGGCTATGCCGGCAAGTTCGAGACGAAGAACGCCGCCTTTATGGGTCGTGGCCTGTGCTTTAACAAGTACACGGGCAGCCGCGGCAAGGGCGGTTCCAACGACGCCGATGCCGAGTACGTGGCCCTCGTCCGCGACATCATGGACGAGGCCGGCGTGGACTTCCAGACCTGTGAGCTCGGTCGCGTCAACGCGGGCGGTGGCGGCACCATTGCCTACATCATGGCCAAGTATGGCATGAACGTCATCGACTCCGGCGTTGCCGTCCTGTCCATGCACGCCCTGTGGGAGGTCGCCAACAAGGCCGATATCTACGAGGCCTACCGCGGCTACAAAGCCTTCCTCGAGCGAGCCTAACCAACCCTTCGTCAGTTGCGGTGAAATACGGACTAAACTGGCCCATAAACGGCCAAAACAGACCGTATTCCACCGCAACTTCCTTTTTGGCAGAGGAGAGTTCATGCTGCAGGTCATCATTTCGCCCGCCAAGCAGATGCGCGCGGCCCAAGATGCTTTTGAAGTCCTGGGCATTCCACCCTTTGTGCGCGAGACAGCTCGCCTCCACCGCGCACTGCTAGATATCGAGCGGAATGAAGGCAGCGGCGGCCTGCAGGCGCTATGGAACGTGAGTGACAAACTGTTGGGGCCTTGTCTCAACACCCTGCATGAGTTCGGGCCCATCCTGAAAAACGGCGATCTCGACAATCCCGCACTCGCCCGTCACCTCTCCCCTGCCGTCATGTCCTACCACGGCATCCAATACCAAAGCATGGCGCCCGAGGTCATGGATGCCGCACAGCTCGACTGGCTGCAAAACCATCTCTGGATCCTCTCCGGATTGTACGGATGCGTGCGGCCTTTCCATGGCGTTGAGCCCTATCGGCTCGAAATGGGAGCCAAGCTCGCCGTCGACAACGCCCGAGACCTCTACGCGTTTTGGGGCGACAGGCTCGCACGGACCATCGCTCCGGCGAGCTCCAACGCTACGATCGTCAATCTCGCCAGCGCGGAATACGCCAAAGCCGTTCTGCCCCGCCTCACCACCGATGTCACGGTCGTCACATGCCTCTTTGGTGAAGGCATCCGCAACGGCAAGCCCATTCAGCGCTCGACCGCCAGCAAAAAGGCGCGCGGCTCCATGGCGCGCTGGATGGCAGAAAACAAGCTCGAGGATGTAAGTGGACTCACCGCGTTCGACGTTGGCTATCGTCACCTTCCTGAGCTTTCAAATAAAAACACTTTGGTCTTCCTGAACGAACAGGCCTTGTAGGGCCACCGCTACTCTTGAATGTGCTGCCTAGGCACGACGTCTATTCCGCCAAGCCGTCGGCTTTGGCAATTTCATTTGTCGAACCGTCCTGATAGACAATCTTGACGTGCTCCACCTCGGACACCGCAACACCCGACGGGGGCTCCAGGCGCCATTCCGTCAGGGCAATGTCCATGGTCGTGGGTGCATCGCCCTGATCTTTGAGCTTCACCGTGAGTGTTTTGAGTGCCTCATCAAACGTCACGCGTTCGATTTCTTCGCCAGGAATAGACCCGCCGCTCAACTGCAGCTGCACAAACTCGTCGCGTGGATACCAGTAGTCGCCCGGTGCGGCCACCGTGTTACCGCCAGCGACCTTCACCGTCATGATCGGCAGGGCATCGTCGGCCTCAAACTCCCAGGCAGCGCCGCCGCGACCGCCAAACGTCCAAATACAAACGGCAATCACCAGCACGGCAAGCACCGCAAAGCCAATCGCGACCAACCCATGGTGCGCACGGCCCTCCTCGGCCGATATGTCCCATTGCGTCTCTCGATATAGATGCTTGTCTTCCATGTACGCCTCCCCACAGGCACGCTCGTTAGGCCAATCGTACCCATTCGAGCTATACTTGAGCCCATTACATAAACGGGGAGCTTGCAGGACAAGACGACAGGCTGAGATTGGGCGCGCCCGCCCTGACCCGCAAACCTGATATGGGTAATGCCAACGAAGGGAGCCGTGCCAATGAGCACACAGACCGAGCCCAAGCTCGTCACGCAAATCGACTTCGCCCGTGCCGGGCAGATCACGCCGCAGATGAAGGAAGTCGCCGAGCGCGAGCATCGCGACCCCGAGTACATCCGCGAGCGCGTGGCCGACGGCCGCATCGCCATTCCCGCCAACATCGTGCACATCAAAAAAGGCATGCGCGCTTTTGGCGTCGGTGAGGGCCTGTCCACCAAGGTTAACGTGAACTTGGGCATCTCGGGTGACAAGGCCGATGCCACCGAGGAATGGAAGAAGGTCAAGATCGCCGAGGACTTTGGCGCCGACGCCATCATGGACCTCTCCAACTCGGGCAAGACGCGCCAGTTCCGCCAGCAGCTCATCGACGAGACGCCGCTCATGGTAGGCACCGTCCCCATGTACGACGCCATCGGCTACATGGAAAAGCCGCTGGTCAAGCTCACCAAGGACGACCTGTTCGAAGTCGTGCGCGCGCATGCCGAGGACGGCGTGGACTTTATGACCATTCACTGCGGCATCAACAAGTCGGTCACCAAGACCTTTAAGGAGACCGGCCGCCTGATGAACATCGTGAGCCGCGGCGGCTCACTGCTGTTTGGCTGGATGGAGGTCACCGGTAACGAGAATCCGTTCTACGAGTTCTACGACGAGGTGCTCGAGATCTGCCACGAGTACGACGTGACGATCTCGCTCGGCGACTCCTGCCGCCCGGGCTGTCTCTACGATTCCAACGACGCCACCGAGACTGCCGAGATGATCGAGCTGGGCAAGCTGTGCAAGCGCGCATGGGCCGCGGGCGTCCAGGTCATGGTCGAGGGCCCGGGTCACATGGCGCTCGACGAGATCGCCGCCAACATGAAACTGCAGAAGCGCCTGTGCCACAATGCTCCGTTCTATGTGCTCGGGCCGCTGGTGACCGATATCGGCGTGGGTTACGACCACATCACCGCTGCCATCGGCGGCGCCATCTCCGCCAGCTCCGGTGCCGACTTCCTGTGCTACGTGACACCGGCAGAGCACCTATGCCTGCCCAACGCCCAGGATGTGCTCGACGGCCTCATGGCCGCCAAGATCGCCGCACACGCCGCCGACATCGCCAAAAAGGTGCCCCACGCCCGCGACATGGACGACAAGATGGGCCAGGCACGCCGCAAGCTCGACTGGGACGCCATGTGGAAGTGCGCGCTCGACCCGGTTACGGGCAAGAAGCGCTACGAGGAGTCCCCCGCCGCCACCGAGGGCACTTGCACTATGTGTGGCAAGATGTGCGCCGTCCGCACCGTCAACAAGATCTTCGAGGGCACCACGATCGACCTCGGCATGGAGGACTAGCCCTGTCGCCGCGACCGCTTCTGGCGGCGAGCTGGTGCCTGTCAATTGTTGACATGTGAACATTTGCTTGCATTTGCGTAAAGATCGCATCGCCCGCCCGGGTTCGACATAGAGTCAGCCCGGGCATCTTTATAATGCTGGCTTATAGACCCATTTGATTCCGACCGAACAAGGGAGCGAACATGGATCGCAGTAAGGTACCTGCCGTTCTATCCATCGCAGGATCCGATTCCAGCGGTGGCGCCGGCATTCAGGCCGACATCAAGACCATCACGGCGCACCGCCTGTATGCCGAGACGGCCATCACCGCCATCACCGTACAGAACACCCTGGGCGTCACCGCCGTGCAGAACATCTCCCCGGATATTGTCGCGGCGCAGATCGATGCCGTTTTTGACGATATCCGCCCCAACGCCGTCAAGATTGGCATGGTTTCCTCTGCCGAGATTATCGATGTTATCGCCGACCGCCTGAGCGCTTGGAACGCGACAAACGTGGTAGTCGACCCCGTCATGGTAGCCACCTCGGGCGCACGGCTGATTGCCGAAGATGCCGCCGAGGCGCTCACCCGCCGCCTGTTCCCGCTAGCGACGGTTATCACGCCCAATATTCCCGAGGCCATGGCCCTGCTCGATTACGAGGTCGATTCCGAGCGCACGCAGCAAAATGCTGCCATGCTCCTCACCCGCCGCTTTGGTTGCGCATCCCTCGTTAAGGGTGGGCATCTTGTCAACGAAGCCAACGATGTACTGGCCGAACCCGCGCCACTCGATGACGAGGGCAACCATCTGGGAGATCCACTCACCACGTGGTTCCGCCACAAGCGCATCGAGACCGACAACACACACGGCACCGGATGCACGCTCTCGTCCGCCATCGCCTGCGCGCTGGCTCAGGGCATGGATCTTGCCGACGCCGTCAACGCGGGCAAGGCCTACCTAACGGGCGCCCTCGCCGCCGGCTTTGACATGGGCAAAGGCTCCGGCCCCGTCAATCACATGTGGCAGTACTAAAGTCCGCAACCCAAACCACCACAAAGGACACCTTTGTGGTGGTTTGGGGTCGCGCTACTCACCGAGCATCTCTTGGAGCTTGGCTGCCACGGCGTGACCCAGGCTCTCGTGGCTTTCGGGCATCATATGCAGATAGTCGATATCGCCCGGCTCGGCAAAGTCGGCGGCATTCAAAAAGTCACAGCCAAACTGCTCAGCCACATGTGCGTAGTACTCACCAAAATGCTCCGAGGCCTCGACGGAACGCTCGTCAAAATCGGTCATATATACATCGGCGATTTGCGGCTTGATCTTGATAGGTGCCATCAGCAGAATACGCGGGCAGGGTGCGGCATTGGTCCAGGGAAATGCACGCACCGCGCGAATCAGCGCCATAGTGCCACGGGCAATATCGGAGGCCGTCACACCAAAGACCGTCTTGCAATCGTTAGTTCCCAGCATAATAACGATCGCATCAAGCGGCTTATGGGCCTCGAGCAGCATCGGAAGTGCGCGGATGCCGTTAAGATTGGTGTCCAAATGGCACATGTCGTCGCGTACCGTCGTGCGGCCGTTGAGGCCTTCTTCAATTACATGCCAGCCCTCGCCTAAGTCACGTTGGGCCACGCCACACCAGCGCACATCCCGCGCATAGCGCACCGCGGTGCCGTCGCGCATGCCCGCCGGATCGTAACCATAGGTGTTGCTGTCGCCAAAGCATAGAACGTTTTCCATCGTAAGCCCTTCCTTTAGAAAAAAGCCGACGGGAGCAGCCTCTCCCGTCGGCTCGACCTATCTGTCAGCACGTACCGATTACAGGTACTTGCGCCAATCGTCCTCGTCCTCATCATCCTCGGTAGCAGCCTGGGCCTGCTCGGCGGCGCGAGCTGCCGCAGCGCGAGCGGCAACCTGGGCATAGGACTCCTCGTTGCGCTCGGGGAAGTTTGCCAGCACGTGTTCGAATTTGGCAAAATCCTCATCCCAGCGCGTAGAAGGCACGGCAAAGAAGACTTGCTTGACCTTAAAGTCGCCCGACGCGAGCTCCTTGCGGAAGAGCTCGGCCACAGCCTCGGCGTCAAAGCCGTTGTTGTCGCAGCCCCAAGCGCCCAGCACGAGCTTCTCGCGACCTAGCTCGTCGCAGATGGCAAGCACAAAGCGAATGCGATCGCGCAGGGCGTCCAGCAGGGCATCGTCACCCACGCGATACTCCTGGCGAGCGCGCTTGACGTTGGGCGCGGCGGCAACGATTACGTCGGCATACGCATGCACGTGGTTGCGGTCGAAGCGCACCGCAGGCACCACCAGGGCGCGGTTGCGATAGAGCTCGCAGTTGATGTTGCGGCGACGGTTCTCGCCGTACCATTTGCGCTGCTTATCGAGAACGTTGTACAGATACGAATCGGCGCACAGCGTGGCCTCCTGGCCCAGATAACCCTGAATATAGCCACCGCCCGGGTTGGTGAACGAGGCAAAGGCGAGCACGGCCATGTCGCAGAACTGCGCATAGCCACGACCGTTGTCCAGGATGGCCTGCGTGGCGGAGGCATCGAGCACGGTGACCTCGGGCAGAACCGGAGCGGGCTCCTCTGCAGGCGCGGACTCAGCTTCAGCGATTTCCTCGACGGGCTCAGGCGCTGCC